>JAHJSK010000043.1 GCA_018830365.1 Patescibacteria group bacterium
AGTCATAATATTTTCTTAGGTTGATTAAATCGTTCGCTTAATTATTTCGACCTTTTGCTCTAAGAAAATTATGACACAAAATTGTTAAGGTAGGACATTTCTAAATTGCTCAACTAGGACATTATCATATTGCCGCGACACTTTCTTAAATGATTTGACACGGCAATAAAGAGGGTTTAGAATAGACAATCCAACAACGATTAGTATTCAGGCATTTGCGGAGCAAAGGACTTGCCTTCCTTTTTCTCTGGTTTTTCGCTAATCACGCATTCAGTAGTCAGCAACATAGCCGCGCCTGACACCGCATTTTCCAAAGCAGATCTAACCACTTTGGTGGGGTCAACTATTCCTCCCAAAATCAAATCCTCGTATTTTAAAGTTTGAGCGTTAAAACCATAAGCGTTTTTATTCTTTTTTACTTCCTCAACCACAACTGAACCTTCCATTCCCGCATTATTTGCTATCATTCTCAATGGCTCTTCCAACGCTCTTTTTAAAATAGCAACTCCAATTTTTTCATCTCCTTTTAGTTTCAACTCGTCCAGAGCAGAAGAAGCTCTAACAAGAGCCACGCCTCCGCCCGCCACAA
Source organism: Patescibacteria group bacterium (assembly GCA_018830365.1). Lineage (GTDB taxonomy): Bacteria > Patescibacteriota > Minisyncoccia > Minisyncoccales > CG1-02-41-26 > PFMI01. The sequence goes on from JAHJSK010000043.1 coordinate 590, forward strand.
TTCCCTCCTCAATCGCGGCGCGGGTTGCAGCCAACGCGTCCTCTGCTTTGTCCTGACGGGCTTTTTGTTCAACTTCAGTAGGCGCTCCCACTTTAATCACGGCCACTCCGCCAGCTAATTTTCCCAATCTTTCCTCTAATTTTTCCTTGTCAAATTCAGAAGCGCAAACCAAAATTTGTTTTTTAATTTGATTAATTCTTGCTTCAATTTCTACTTTTTTCCCTTTGCCTCCCACAATAATAGTGTCCTCTTTGTGCAAGACAACTTTCCCAGCCCTGCCCAACATTTCCAATTCCACGGCTTCAAGTTTTTGACCCTTTTCTTCTGAAATAACCTGACCACCAACAACCACAGCAATATCTTCCAGCATTTCTTTTCTTCTGTCACCAAAACCCGGGGCCTTGCAAGCCAAAGCATTTAAAACGCCGCGCAATTTGTTGACCACCAAAGTCGCAATGGCTTCTCCGTCCACTTCATCGGCAATAATTAAAAGTTCTTTTCTGCCTGTTTTAGCCACTTTTTCCAAAATAGGCAAAATGTCCCGCAAAGATGAAATTTTTCTGTCTGTAAGCAAAATAAAAGGATCTTCCAAGACCGCTTCCATTTTTTCGGCATCAGTGATCATATATGGAGAAATATATCCCTTGTCAAATTGCAACCCTTTTACCACTTCTTTGGAAAGTCCGAAGGTTTTTGATTCTTCAATAGTAACCACTCCATTTTTTCCAGCTTCTGTAATTACTTCCGCGATTAAATCGCCCAATTCTTTATCTTCCGCGGAAATGGTAGCCACTTGAGCAATCTCTTCTTTCTTATCCACTTTTTTGGAAAGATTTTTTAATGCATCAACTATTGCTTTAGAACCCTTTTCAATGCCCCTTCTTAATGCCAACGGATTAGCTCCCGCTGTCACATTTTTTAATCCTTCGCTAACTAAAACCTGCGCCAAAACAACAGCCGTGGTGGTGCCGTCTCCTGCTGCTTCATTAGCTTTTGAGGCAATCTCTTTTATAATTTCCGCGCCTAAATTTTCCACTTTATCTTCCAACTCAATTTCTTTGGCAATGCTGACTCCATCGTTAGTTATAGTAGGAGCTCCGAATCCTTTATCCAAAATCACATTCCGACCCCTGGGTCCTAAGGTGACTTTTACCGCGTTGGCTAATTTATCAACGCCTTTTTTAAGTTTTCTTCTTGCTGTTTCTGAATAAATAATTTGTTTAGACATGATATATAAAATATAAAAATAAAATTTTAATTCACCTAATCTAAATAATTTCCAATTCACCTAATATCTAATTCATCTAATAAAATTTCTAATTCTCAAATGTCTAATGTCTAATTATTGGGATTTGACATTTGGCATTTTATTGGGACTTAGGTGAATTAGGTGAATTAGTCATTTCGCAATTTTGGAATTTATAATCAAGCGAAGCGATGAAAAAGCAAAAACAAAGTTTTTGTTTTTCCGAACGAGCGCAGATTATATAAGGTTAATACCTTCTATTCCAAAATTGCAAGTATATCTTCTTCTTTCGCAATTAAGTACTCTTTTTCGCCGACCTTTATTTCATTGGGACCATATTTAGCAAAAAGAACCGTATCCCCGACTTTAACTTCCAAAGGCATTCTTTTGCCTGAAGACAATCTGCGACCTGAACCAATGGCAATTATTTTGCCTTGTTCTGGTTTTTCTTTTTCAGCTGTTTGAGGAAGAAAAATTCCAGTTTTTGTTTTTTCTTCCTGCGAAATTGGCTCAATAACAATATGATCAGATAATGGTTTAATTTTCATAATTCATGATTCAGATTAAAGATTAACCTGCCCGCATTGCTACGCCCGCCAGCAACGCTGAAAGCGTAGCTTCTGCGGGCTGGCAAAGCGTTGCAGGCGGGAGATTAAAGATTTAAGTAATCTTTCAACTTTTAACTTCCAACTTTAATCTTTTAACTTTAATCTAATTTTAGCGACCTTTAAAAACTACAAAAAAACATTGGCTTTAATTGTTCACGCCAGTTCAAAAATGGCGAGTGCGTTTTTCTTTTTTTGTTTCTAATTTCTTGAATATAATCTCCAAATTATTCAGTGGGAAAAAATGTTTTCCACCCTCTTTTTCTGAATCGTAATATCTTCCGCCAAAAATAGCAAAACCTTTTTCTGAAAAATTAACCCATCCTTGTGGCCAGAATGTCCCATCTTCTAACATCCAATAGTCCCATCCATCTTCCACTTTCATTATCTTACCAATAAGATTCGATGCAGCCTCGTTTAAAGGCACAATATATTGTGCACCATCTTCATCCTTTATTATTTCAATTTTAATCTTTTGATCTCTAAAATCATTGTATTCGAGGAATTCATGCTCGATAGTTTTTTCTAATCCATGGATAAATTTTCCTTCTTTTGTTTCTATATTAGGAGCATTTTGTTCTGGGGCACTGAAATCAGTTTCAATTTTTTCTAACATAGTTTTTGTCCTTAATAATTATTAAATTATCTATAAATTAAATTATGCCGACCTTTAAAATAAATTACCAAAATTATACTTTTACACTTAAAGAGGCTTTTTATTGTGGCGCATAACTTGTTTAAATTTCCCTAAAATCGACCTTTTAATAATTCAGATTAAAGATTAACCTGCCCGCATTGCTACGCCCGCCAGCAACGCTGAAAGCGTAGCTTCTGCGGGCTGGCAAAGCGTTGCAGGCGGGAGATTAAAGATTTAAGTAATCTTTCA
>JAHJSK010000007.1 GCA_018830365.1 Patescibacteria group bacterium
TTTCAGGAAACCCGCTCTCCTTCAAATAATATACTCCGCCCAAATGTCTGATTTATTTGGACCCAGGGAGAATTGAACTCCCGCCTTCCGGATGCAAACCGGATGCACTGCCGCTATGCTATGGGCCCATGAAATTTATCGAGGATCCTCGGTTTATAAACAAATTTTAGAAATGTTTTATCAATTTCTTTTCTCTTTTTTAATGATTTCAAATATAATTCTCTTTTTCTTGCTTGTCTTAAAGTTGAAAATTTTTCTTTGTGAATCAGCAGCCATGGTTTCTTAGATTTTGTTGATTTTACCATACCACTATTATGCATTTTCAGACGTTTTTTAATATCACCCGAAATTCCGATGTAATATGTACCAAAGTTTTTAGATTTTAAAATATATAGACAAAACATTTCAAAATTTGTATAAATCGGGACAAAAGCGGCGCTCTGCCAACTGAGCCACGTCCCCTTAATTTTCAAACGAAGCCCGCGCTACGCTAAAGCTTCGGCGAGGCGAGCCCGCTTAGCGGGGCAAGCGAGGGAAAACAAAAATTCACCCTGTTAAATAGTTGTTTTACAAATTTAACAGGGCAAGATTTTTGATTTCACTCGCAAGTGCAGAAAATATACCCCGAATGTCTAGGGTCTATTTTTCAAGACAAACACATTTGCTCCCAAATTTTTAACTTTTTCTTCAATTTCCATCAAAGCCAGATTGGCTGAAACAATTTGAGCTGAAAGTTTTGTTTTTTTAATAATGTCATCAATACGCAATCCTCCCTGTGCTAAACTTTTCAAAATTAAATCCTGGTCCGCATTTTCTCCTTTTATATTTCCCTTTTCTTTTTTTATTTTTTTGAAATTAAGTTCTTTTAAAATATCGTCAGCGCTTTCAACTAATTTCGCCCCATTTTTAATTAAAAAATGAGGACCTTTTGAATTTAAAAGATGAATGGACCCGGGAACAGCAAAAATTTTCCTTCCTTGAATTTTAGATAAGCGAGCGGTAATCAACGCTCCAGATTTTATCTTTGCTTCCACCACCAAAACGCCCAAACTCAAACCCGCGATAATCCGATTTCTCTCGGGAAAATTCTGCCTCAATCCCCTTGTCCCAACTGGATACTCTGAAATTAAACATCCACCTTTTGCGACAATTTTTCTGGACAATCCTATGTTTTCTTTGGGGTAAATACTTTTTTCGTCAATTCCTGTTCCTAAAACAGCAATGGTTCGGCCTCCTCCTTCTATTGCTCCTTGATGAGCAAAGCTGTCTATTCCTCGCGCCATGCCGCTCACAATAATAATCCCGGACTGAACTAAATTTTTAGCAATTGAAAAAGCGATTTCTTTCCCGTAATCAGAACATCGCCTTGCTCCAACAATAGCGAAACAAGGTTCATTTTTAATCAATTCTCCTTTTATGTAAAGAGGGGTCGGCGGCTTGGAAATTGCTTTTAATAAACTCGGATAATTCTCATCCTCTATTTTTAAGGTTTTTATTTCTTTTAAAATTTCTTTTGAAATTTCTTTTGAAAAATTGTTAATCATTTTTTATAATCAAGCGAAGCGAGTGAAAAACAAAAACGAAGTTTTTGTTTTTCCGAACAAGCACAGATTATATAGGGTTAATAGCCTCTATTAAATGTATTCATGGCTTGGGGCAATCCTTGCTCCAAAATCATTTCTATTGCTTGCTCAACTTTTTTTGCGACCTGTTTTATTATTTCTTCTTCTTTTTCATTAAACTTTTCCAAAACAAATTTTTTTATATTTATTTTTTTGCTTTCTGGTTTAATTCCGACTCTAATGCGAATAAAATTTTTTGTTTTTAATTTATCAATTATAGATTCTATTCCTTTATGTCCAGCTGACCCGCAATTTTTAACAATTTTAATTTTGCCTAAATCTATATCAAGGTCGTCATGGATAATCCAAACATTTGACATTTGACATTTGACATTTGACATTATTGTTTTTACTGCTGAACCAGAATTATTCATAAAGGTTTGCGGCTTGGCTAAAATAATTTCTTTTTCTTTAAATTCTTTTTTTGAAATCAAACAATTGAATTTTTTAGAAAAATCAAAATCAGAAAATTTATTTTCTTTTGCAAAACAATCCACAACTCTTGCTCCGATATTATGGCGGGTATTTTTGTATTTTTCCCAAGGATTGCCCAATCCGACAACGAGAAATGTGTTATTATTTTTTTGTTTAAGCATTTTTTTATGTTATTATAAAGGATATTAAAAGCAAGATATGCGATAGACGCATAGAATTCCCATACGGAATTGTTTTTATCTACCACAGCTGACGGATTGACCGTATAAGGCATTTTAACTTTTAACTCCCGCCTGCAACGCCTTCGGCGTAGCCATTGCGGGCCCCACAGGTTTCAACTTTCAACTTTTAACTTTTAACTTTTAACTTCATAATATGTACAACTGGTCAATTGATGAAAAAAAATTTAAAAAACAAATTTTTGAGTAAAACAAAAAATTTACTTATTTGGCGATAAATTTTAAAAATAAAAGGGTGAGGGTAGAAAAAATTTCCCTATACCCTACACCCTTTATTTTCTCTTCTCCGGCCCAACCTTACCATACCTCGCGCTGATTTTTTTCTTGAACATTCACGATTAAGGCGAGCAATAAAAAAAGAATTAATAAGGGCACCACAACAGACACAAGTATCATGTTGTCAATCCTCCTATTCATCTTTCTCATAGAAGATATAATACATTTTGCAATTTCTTAATTAAATTAGAGCTGTCAGAAAAGTTGGCAGAGGTCTGACCTCTGCCAACTTCCATTTGATGGAGAACAGTTCTCCGTCATCGCTATTTAGAGTTTTTAAAATTGTTTAAGTTTTACGGAGGTCTGACCTCCGTAAATTTTCTACTAAAACTAATTTATCAAAAAAATCCTGTCGGCTAAACAGGCGATCGTAGTTTTAGCCGACAGGATTTTTTATAGTGACCTGTATGATTTGATTGAAAAAATTTTAAAAAATATTTAAAAAAAGTTAATTGGAATCGCGTTGGATTTTTGTTTTAACATTCTCATATTCTGCAGAATGTGAGAATGTTTTTTAATGAAAAAAATGTTTACAGAGGACGGGCCTTTGATAATTTCTTACAATTTCTTATAAAGGACGGCCTTTGTAAGTTTTCATTTTTTTGTTAATCCGTTTATTGTGGATTATGAATAGAAGGTGGAATACATTTTGTGATTTCTTAATTAATTATTAGAGCATTAATCAAAAAATCATTGAGTCCATTAGCCCTGTATTGTATAGTATTTTACTTTTGTTTTGTAATCCAATATAATTAGATATGGAAATTCATCGGCTTGCTCGCTCGGCTTTTTGGCTGACAGTTTACAGGACAAGTAAACGCAAAGCTAAAAACATAATTAAAAATAACTATGTCTTTACACAAAATAAAAATTGCGATTTTTGATTTAACAGGATGCGAGGGGTGCGAATTTCACCTCCTTTCTTTAAATGAATTTTTACTGGATTTTTTCCAGGACTTTGAAATTGTTAATTGGCGGCTTGTTGCTGAAAAAGAAAAAGCGGACTTTGATATTGCGTTTGTTGAAGGAGCGGTGACCACAAAAAACCAAATCAAATTGCTCAAGGAAATCAGAGAGACCTCAAAAATTGTGGTTGTTTTAGGCGCTTGCGCTATTTCCGGAAATATTTTCAAATTGACTTCGGAAAAACGGAAAAAACTTGCTTTAAAAATTTACAATAAAAATTATCAACTTAAAGCAAAATTTTTAGAGCCCGTGGAGAAATTTATAAAAATAGATGAAAAAATTCCCGGTTGTCCTTTTGATGTTGAGCTTTTTAAAAAAACATTAGAAAAATTTAAAGCAAAAAAACAAATCTCAAAAATAAAAAAAGTGACGCCTCCTGATTTTATAGCCAAAATTGAAGGACATGGAACTTTAAAAATAAATTTTAAAGAAAAAAAAGTTCTCTTTGAAGTGGCGGAAAGCGAACGATTGATAGAAGGATTGCTTGTTGGCAAAGATTTTCTTCAAGCACCCTTTGTCAATTCTCGCATCTGCGGCATTTGCCCGGTTGCTCACAATCTTTGCTCATGGTTAGCCATAGAAAACGCCTTGTCAATAAAAGTTGAACCAGAAACAATAATTTTAAGAAAAATTCTTTTAGCCGCTCAAATTATAAAAAGCCATACCTTACATCTTTTCTTTTTGGTTTTACCAGATTATGGCAAAACCAAAAGCGCGATTGACTTTTCCAAAAAATATCCCGCTGAATTTCATTTAATGTTAAATTTAAAAAGAACGGCTGATAAAATTTTAGAAATTGTCGGCGGCTCTCCTATGTTCCCTTCCAACACCATGCTGGGAGGATTTAAAAACCCTCCTGAAATGGAAAAACTTTTTTTAATTAAAAATTTCATTTTTGAAGTTGTTGACGAAGCCGAGGATTTAATAAAAATTTTTTCGAATTTAAAAATTCCGGAGTTAAAAACAGATACTAAATTTTTGACTATTGCCCCGGTAGACAATTCCTATCCTCTTTATCCCGCCAGTTTGGATTTTGTCAAAAATGAACTGATAAAAGAAATTATTAAAAAAAATTCTCCCGCTAAATTGGGTGTTTTAAAAAATGGAGAAGTGGTAAAAACAGGAGCAATTGCCCGGCTGAATTGTTTTCATTCAATACTTAACTTAAAAGCCAAACGAGCATTTCAAAAATTGGATTTTGATTTTCAAAATCCCTTTAACAACAATTTGGCTCAAGCCATTGAGATCCTGCATTTCTTAGAAGAAATAATAAATTTGATTGACGAAATATCAATAAAAAATTTAAAGAATGCAAAAGGAATTGATTTTTTAAAAACCCCCTGTATTTTAAAGCAAAAATTAGTTGTCGGCAATGCTTGCATAGAGGCCCCTCGCGGCATTTTATTTCATCAAACAAAAATTGATTTTCAAGGAAAAATAATTGATTACAATATTATTCCTCCCACTCAAATCAATTTAGCTTGCTTGGAAAAAGAAACTCAAGAATTAATAAAAAAACAAAAAAAAAATTCCAGTCCGCACTCCGCCAAAGGCTTCGGCGAGACGAGGCAAAAGCAAAAAAAAGAAATTCAGGAATTAATTCGCGCCTTTGACCCTTGCATTACCTGCGCTGTTCATTAATTTTAAATTTGCCAGTAATTTTTTAAAACATGAAAAAATATATTGCTTTTATTTTAATATCCGCGTTTGTATTCGCGCTTGCGTTCAGCAATTTTGGCTTTGTTTTTTCCGCGTCGCAAATCAATGAGACGCAAAACAAATTTGATAATAAAAATAACAGCTTCTCGCTCAAAATAGAGATCTATCTTTTTTACAGCGACGCTTGTCCCCATTGCGCCAAAGAAAGAGATTTTTTAAAAAAATTAAAGGAAAATAATCCAAGAATTGAAATAAAGGAATATGAAATCCTGTCTAATTTAGAAAATCAAAAAATTTTAAAAAGTTTTTATGAAAAATATAATGTCCCAAAGCAAGAATTAGGCCGCGTGCCAGTAACCTTTACTGCTGACAAATATTTTATCGGCTTTAATCAAAAAATCGCTCAAGATATTGAATCCTGTTTAGAAAAATGTTTAGCAGACAATAAAGAAAAAGAAGGTTCTTATAAAATTAAAATTCCGTTTTTAGGCGCGGTTGACCTTTCAAAAATGTCCTTGCCATGCCTTACCATAATTTTGGGCGCTTTGGATGGATTAAATCCCTGCGCTATGTGGGTTACTTTGCTTTTACTCGCTCTTGTTATAAACACTCACTCACGGAAAAAAATATGGCTCGTTGGCGGAACTTTTATTTTAGCTGAAGCAATTACTTATTATTTAATTTTAGCGGCTTGGCTAAATTTATTTTTAGTAATTAGTTATGTGAATTTAACAAGAATTTTAATCGGGTCGTTCGCTCTGGGCGCTGGCATTTGGCAAATTAAAAATTTCCTTACTTATCGGTCCGGCACCTGTAAAATTGTTGGCGTAAAATCTGGATTGGAGAAAAAAATAAAAGAAAAAACAGAAAAAATCGTGATGCTTTCAACTGGATTAGCCACTATTGGAGGATTAATCCTTTTAGCTGTGGGAGTAAATTTAATTGAGTTTTTTTGTTCAGCTGGATTGCCAGCGCTTTATACTAGAATCCTTGCTTTAAATCAAATTTCTTCTTTAAATTATTATCTCTATCTTTTGCTTTACACTTTTATTTTTATTTTGGACGATTTAATTGTTTTTTTTGTGGCCGCAACCACTTTAAGCAAAATTAATTTTGGCGAAAAATATAATTACTGGAGCACTTTAATCGGAGGATTGCTAATGCTTATTTTAGGTATTTTACTTATTTTCAATCCGCAACTCCTAATGCTGGCCCAATAAATGTCCAATAAATGGATTAAGCAACTGGGCTAAATTTGGGAACACAAAACTTGCGACAAAACATTAAAAAAATCCTGTCGGTAATCCAAGCGATCGCTTGTTTAACCGACAGGATTTTTAGTTTTTTTAATAATCTATATTTCTCTATATTTTAAAAATTATATGGAGATAAAAATTTACACCGTCCCGGACGGTGTAATGCTAATAATTCCAAAAATTGTACGGGGATAAAAATCGCAAGCGCTAATGCGCATTGTCAAATGTCAAATGTTTCAATAATACCAAATTTATTTTTTGCTTCACGATAATCTTCATTAAGATTAAAACGAAAACCTGGGCCGAATGTTGTTGCATAGGAATACAAAATGCCATCATAAATTATATGTCCTTGAAAAGGCACAAGTACTGCCTTCGTATAAACTGGCAAATTCCAAAACATCTCACTGAGCGGAGTATTGAGCGAACACACCCCATAAGCCTTGATTGGTTCTGTTTCTGTTAAAAACACGCTGTATTTTTTAAGATGTCTAAATATGTAAAATTTACCTTGCAAGGCATATTTCCAACTCGCGACAATAGCGAGCTCTTCTTTCAAAAAATTGAACGGGTTTTCTGTAACAAAATCGTTGATAAAATCTTTCCGCTTCCATAGCTTTGTCTGCACTCTACCAATATTCTCTACGCCTGATGTTCTCAACTGTTCTGCTGTCTTGATATCTGGGAAAATAGCCAATCGTTGATTCACATATTGCAAAAGAGCAGGGTGCAATTTAAAAAATAATTCAACATCTTCTTTTGGTAAATTCATAAATTTAATTACTCGCATTAGAATATAGCGCGGAGCTGTAATATTTTATCCATAGATGGCAGAACGAGTAAGCAATAGCGAACGAAAGCTGCTGTCTTGGAAATTATTTTTCTGGACTTAAAGAATGTATATAACTTTTAACCTTTTCTATGTTCTCACCAACACGCCAATCCAAATTCTGAAATTCGTAAAGTCCTTCCATGGACTCTGGATTAATTTTGCCCTTTGCCGCGTAACCAGATTTTTTAAATTCTTCGAGTTTATTATAAAACCTCTCTTTCATTTCGGGAATTTCTTGCAGTAATTCTGGATGTTTTTTAGAAAGGATAACATATGTATCAATGCCTTCTATAAATATTGCCAAAAGTATCAAAAAATCTAAATTCAGCATCTTCTTCTAAATGCTTTTTTAATTCTGGTGATTTTTCCATATTATTTTTTTAAAAAAATTTGTATTTTTCAACCTTGTTAGATAAAATTTTATTCTGCTAAAAATGATGCCCTTTGCAAAACGCTAAAAATCGCTTTATTTTTTTAATATCCTTGCGATGAAGGAGAAAGAGAATTTGTTCCGTCTCCGGATTGCGGCTCAATTATTCCGCTTGAAGGACATTTTTGCGCTCTCTGCCAGCCGGATGGCACTTCGCAAGGAGTGGAAAATACCTTGCAAATTCCTTCAGGACTCACTGCTGGAGTGATTATCTGAATGCAAGCTTGGCCAACCGATGGAGCTGACATATCGTTTGATGGATTTCCCGAGGAAGGGACTTGTCCTCCGCTTGAAATGTCTTGTTTTTTGTATTGACTGCCGCATTCGCCTCTAAAAAATACCCATTCTTCGCATTCGCTACCATCGGGAAAAATACAAATGCCATATTGTCCGCCATTAGATTCGGTTCTTAATTCCAATTTATAACCCATTTTTTGGCAAAAAACTGAAGCAGGATTTGGCATTCCTATAATAGGTTTTTCCGATGCGGGAGATTGTTGTTCGGTTGGAATTATTCCGCTCGAGTTTTCTTTTTGGCAAACACCATAAGATTTACTAACTCTTTTTTCAAAAAGACCTGGACAACATTTTTGATTAACAAAACCCATTAATGGATTGCGATTCACTTTCTCTCCTTCTTTAGCGCATAAAATTTCTCCTGCTTCCCCAGAAGCGTTTAAACATTTAAATATCGGACAACCAGCCAAACTTTTTTTCACAACCCATTTTCCCTTACAAGCATCGGGCGTAGGCGAAACAAGCGAAGGACATTTAGCAGCTGCTGCGTCTGATTTTTCCTTTATTTCTTTCGTTATTTCCCTAACAAGTTCCGGAGATGCTCCGTATTCCTGAAGAATTTTAATTCCCTCCGCGGATCCGCCAGCCATTTTTTCCAAAACTCTTTTTTGAGTTGAAGCAGGCATTCTCTTCGCTTCCTTTATTTCTTTTTTTATTCCCTGTATTACTTTTTCTTTCATTGTTCCAAAAAATTCCTGTTTTCCCTGCGGAATAATTTTTTCAATTTCTTTAAAAACTTCTAATTGCTTAACATCGGAAAATTTACTTTCAATTTCATCAAAAATTTTCTTTTGATCTTCCGGGGTTTCAATTTTTTCAAATGTCTTAATTAATTTTTCTTTAGCTGTTTTTTTGATTTGTAAAATTTTGGGAGCTAATTCCGGAGAAAGATTGTTTTCCAATTCTTTAATAACTCTCAAATCCCCTATCTCTCCCGTATTTAAAGATTCTAATAATTTTTTTCCTGTTCCATCTAAATTTTTCTTTTCGTAATTTTCCAGCCGATTTTCTATTTTTTCAAAAACTTTTTCCTTAGCCGATTCTATGTCTTTTCTTAGCTCGGTTGTAATATCTCCTGATTCTAATTGATCAATCACTGACAAATGCTCGGCTTCATTGCCGCCAAGAGAAGAAAGATAGTTCTTAAATTTTTCTCTTTCTTTCGCATCCATTTTTTCCATATTTTCCTTCAGATTTCTCATAGAATTATCTATCACTTGCTCAATCGCTGGTTTAGCAGTTTCCGGGACTTTTTGTTTCAAGTCATTTAAGACCTCTAAATTTTTAAATTGACGAAAATCAGAGCCTGTTTGTTCGTTAATAATTTTATTAATTTTTTCCGCAAAAATTTTCGGAGAAACAAGCTTCAGATTAATGTCAGAAAAATCTGATAAAGTTTTTTCTTTAACTAACATTAAATCCTGATGAACTTCTGCTGGCAAATCATTTTCAAATTTGCCCAAAAATTTCTGTTGTTTTAATCCTTGCTCAATAAATTTATCCACAAACTGATTTGTTTTTGAATTTTCTGCTCCTTGTTTTATTTTCTGAACCGCTTGTTTTAATTCATTCCACTCTTCTTGAAAATTGTTAATCGCTTTTTTTAAAAGCTCCGGGTTATTGGTTTTTTCAGCTAATTTTTTTGCTTCCATTAATTTCTCATTAGTAAATTTTAATTTTAATTCCGCTTTTGCAACAGGATTAAAAGTAAAAAAAGAACTAATGCCGCGACCCAAGTCCTTTAAAAAATAAAAACGGCTGTCTGGTAAAAGATTTGGCTCCCCTACTCCTAAATCTTTTGGAAAAACATTCTCGTCAAGATCAACTAACTCATTTGCGCTTTCTTGGACTGCCCCTGTTTCTTCTATCGCTTCTGCGCTTCCAGTTGCATCAACGGTTCCCGTTGGCGCTGTTTGCTCTTGTGAAGAAATCGCTTCCTGTGAAGAAGTTGTTTCTTGGGCCAAAACTTGCGCGCTTATTCCTCCTAATAAAACCAAAAAACAAAACCCAAAAACTAAAACTTTCAAACAATAAGACATATTTTATAATTAAGCGAAGCGAGGAAAAAACAAAAATTCACCCTGTTAAATAGTTGTTTTACAAATTTAACAGGGCAAGATTTTTGCTTTTCCGAGCGAGCGCAAATTATATAGGATTAATATCCTCTATAATTGTTTTTTAACTGACAAAAGTCAACGACGACTTTGACTTTTTTAATTTTGCCAGTGTTCTTTATATGATAATACACAAATTACATTTTGCAATCCGAGTTTTCCCCAACCCATTTTTGTATTCATTCTTGTAAATTTTTAACACAGCAATAACTTTTCTCCTTAAACAAAATGGTTTATGGAGGCCAGCCCTCCGTAATTTATAATTTCAGCTCTGAAAAACAATGCTTGTTTATTCGCAGAATGTCTGTCAAAAAAAATGTCAGGGGTCTATCCTCTGACATTTTTTCAATTTTAAAAAATTAAAATCCTGTCGGTTAAACAAGCGATCGCTTGGATTACCGACAGGATTTCTAATTAAAATTTAAAATATTTTTTAATTTCTACATCATTGTAAATTTTTTCCGTTATGAGAATGTTCACAAACGGAACAATTTCAAAA
>JAHJSK010000044.1 GCA_018830365.1 Patescibacteria group bacterium
AAAACAAAAAAAGCGCAGGATGGCTATGCTTACCAAACAGCCGACAATTCTCTATCAGCTCATTTTGAACACACAGTTGCGGTTCTCAAAAATGGCTGCAAGGTATTGACAATAATCTAATCCCTTGAAGTCAAAATTTATAAAACACTCCTCCCTGCTTAGCGGGGCTTTGTTTTCTCATTTTCAAACGAAGCGAGTAAAAACAAAAACGAAGTTTTTATTTTTTCGAGCGAGTGCAGATAATACAAAGTATTTTCCATTTCAAAATTTGAAATAATTAAATGAATACTATCAAAAGGTTAAAAATAATTGCTAATTATCTTAAAAGCTATAAAAAGGAGTTGATTATTTTGAGTGTTTTGGGTTTGGTTTCAGCAATAGCAAACGGTTTTGTTCCTTATCTAACTGGTCGGCTTTTTGACGCTATTTTAAACCCTTCAAAAATTTTTCTTTTTGGAAATGAAATTTCTGTTTGGTTAGTTTTTATAGTTTTGTGGTTAATTATCAAATTAACAGCTGATATTGTTGATTGGAAAAGTAGCATAAAAACTTTTGGCCTTAGCACAATTATTTCTAATGGTTATTTGTCTAATGCTTTTTCTAAAACCTTGGAATTCCCGATTTCTTTTCTTAAAGACAAAAAAATGGGTGAGATTGGAGATAAATTTTCCAAAGCAGCTAATCGGTTGGAATTAATAGTGGAAAGGATTATTGTTCAAACACCTTTTCAATTTTTAAGTATTGTTGTTGGTTTAATAATAACATTTTTTATCAATATATTTTTGTCTTGCGTTTTAATATCTGGGATGCTAATTTATGTTTTGATTTTAATTAAGGTCTCTCCGAAACTTGTGGAGCTTCAAATGAAATTGCATAATGCTGATAATAATGCCTTTGGTTTGGCTTACGACGCTATTTCAAATGTTCAGCCAATAAAACAAGCAGTAGCGGAAAATTATGAAAAAAAGAGATTCTTCGGAAAGTTTCGGCTTTTGGCTGTTAAATTTTGGACGCAATATCTAGAGGTTTGGCAAAAAATAATTTTTTCTCAACAAATAATTATCACTTTTATTCAAGCAGCGATTTTTGGTTTTTCAATTTATTTTATTTTGAAAGGGAAAATGACTGTTGGCGAATTGATAATGTTCAACATCTACGCAACAATGTTTTTTCGTCGTTTGTTGTTTTGGGTGAAAATTGGCAGTATATTCAAAATGGCTTGATTGCTATTGAGCGAGCGGAAAAAATTTTGCAAACAGCGCCAGAAAAATACTTGCCGGAAAATGCTGTTTTACTTTCTGACATTAAAGGCGAAATTGTTTTTAATAATGTAAGTTTTGTTTACGGAAAAAAACATCAAAAGATTTTAGATAAAATAAGTTTTGCAATAAAGCCGGGCGAAAGAGTGGCTTTGGTTGGCGAATCCGGAGTCGGCAAAAGCACTATCGCTGATTTGATTGGCGCTTATTATTTTCCTCAAAAAGGGCGGATTTTAATTGATGGACATAATGTTAAAAATCTTCATTTGAAATTTCTCCGTTCAAAAATTGCGGTTGTCCCGCAAGAGATAATTTTATTTAATGATACGATTAAAAATAATATTAAATATGGAAGCTTTGGAGCAAAAGATGAAAAAATCTTGGAAGCGGCGAAATTGTCTCATTGCGCTGGATTTATTGAAAAATTTCCAAAAAAATATGAACAGTTCGTTGGCGAGCGCGGGATAAAACTTTCTTCAGGGCAAAAACAAAGAGTGGCGATTGCTCGGGCGATTTTACGAGAACCAAAAATTTTAATTTTAGATGAACCAACTTCTGCTTTGGACGCGAAATTAGAAAAATACATTACTGAATCATTAGAAAAATTAATGGAAAACAGAACAACAATTATTATTGCTCATCGGTTAAGCACGGCTAAAAAAGCGGATAAGATTTTGGTTTTGCACGAGGGGAAAATTGTTGAGCAAGGCAAGCATGAGGAATTAATAAAAATCAAAAATGGCGTTTATCGTCATTTATATGAATTGCAAATTGGATTTTAAAAACTAATCTAAGAAAATTGAATAGAGATCATTGATTTTTGAAACCAAGCTGAAAAATTTTTAAATAACAAAGGATAGAATACATTAAAAAGGTAAATTCCCCCTGTATTTACCCGCTATGTCGCAAGACCTCTGGCGGTCTTTTTTTAAAAAAATTTACTGCCAATTTTTAAGTTCATTTTTCAGACATTGATTTTGAATGTAATTAAGATAAAATAAAGGGTTGAGGGAATTGTCAAGGGACGCTAATGGCTACATGAAGGATTGTTAAAATTGTTTAAAAGATAATTCACAATTCATAATTCACAATTCATAATTCAACAATTCAAAATTCACAATTTGCAACTATGGTTACTGAAAATCCAATTAAAAAATCAAAAAAAGCAGACACTTATGGCGCCGAGGATATTTATGTGCTTGAAGGATTGGAACCAGTAAGAAGAAGGCCTGGAATGTATATCGGAACAACGGATGTCGCTGGTTTACATCATTTAATTTTTGAGGCAACTGATAATTGCTTTGACGAATTTATGATGGGACACGGAAATCACATGGAAGTAGTTTTTTTGCCCAATGACAGGGTAAGGGTCTCTGACAATGGCCGCGGCATTCCCGTTGAAATTCATTCTAAGACCAAAAAATCAGCGTTGGAAACAGTGATGACCACTTTGCACGCTGGCGGCAAATTCGGCGGTAAGGCATATCAGTCGGCTGGCGGACTTCACGGGGTTGGCATTTCTGTTGTTTGCGCTTTGACAAAATGGATGAGGGCGGAAGTTTGCCGCGACGGAATACTCTACGCGCAAGAATACTCGCAAGGAAAAGCAACGACTAA
This sequence comes from Patescibacteria group bacterium, assembly GCA_018830365.1. Classification (GTDB taxonomy): domain Bacteria; phylum Patescibacteriota; class Minisyncoccia; order Minisyncoccales; family CG1-02-41-26; genus PFMI01. The sequence continues at coordinate 2,877 of JAHJSK010000044.1, forward strand.
GCTTGAAAAAATCGGCAAATGTTCTCAAACCGGGACAGCTGTTATTTTTGAGCCAGACCCGGAAATTTTTAAAAGCCAAACAAGATTTGAGTTTAAAAGAATTTTAAATCATCTCCGCCAGCAGGCATATTTAACTTCGGGAATTAAAATTTCTCTTCGCGACGAAAGAATATCTCCTCCTTTTTTGTATAATTTTTATTTTGAAGGAGGATTGATTTCCTATGTTAGGTATTTAATGAATAACATAGAGTCCCGGCAGGATAATATTTTTTATACCAAAGGAGAAAAAGAAGGAATTTTAGTGGAAATTGCTTTTCAATATACCAAAGAAACAGAGGCCTTTGAAGAAAGTTTTGCTAATAATATTCTTACTGGAGAGGGCGGCGCTCATTTGACTGGTTTTCGCAGCGCTTTGACTCGGACATTAAATGATTACGCGAAAAAAAATGGATTTTTAAAAGAAAAAGATGAGAATCTTACTGGCAATGATGTTAGGGAAGGATTGGTTGCGGTTGTGTCCGTAAAATTGCGAGAGCCCCAGTTTGAAGGGCAAACCAAAGCAAAATTAGGCAATGCCGAAGCAAAGACAGCTGTGGAAAATGTTCTTTCCGAAGGGCTATCGGAATTTTTGGAAAAAAATCCTCAAGACGCCAGAAGCATTATTGAAAATTGTTTATTGTCAGCTCGCGCGCGAAAAGCCGCTCAAGCCGCGCGAACTACTATTTTAAGAAAAGGAATTTTGGAAGGATTATCTTTGCCTGGCAAACTCGCTGATTGCTCTTCTCGCGATCCCGCCGACTCAGAGCTTTATCTTGTGGAGGGCGATAGCGCGGGAGGATCTTCAAGACAGGCGCGAGACCGCCATTTTCAGGCAATTCTGCCGTTAAAAGGAAAAATTTTAAACATTGAAAGAGCGCGACTGGATAAAATTTTGGCTTCGCAAGAAATTAAATCTTTGATTATTGCTTTGGGCGCGGCGATTGCTCAAGATTTTGATATAAGTAAATTAAGGTATCAAAGAATTATAATAATGTGCGACGCGGACAGCGACGGCAATCATATCAGGACTTTGCTTTTAACTCTTTTTTACCGCTATTTTCGGCCATTAATTGAAAATGGTTATCTTTATATCGCGCAACCTCCGCTTTACAAGATTCAATCAGGCAAAAAAATGGAATACGCTTATAGCGACACGGAAAAAGAAGAGGTCTTGGCTTCTTTAAAAAAATCTTTTATTTCAAAAACAACAGAAAAGCAAAAAGAAAAATTAGAAGAAGAACAGACGCAGGAGACACAAGAGCAGACGCAAGAACAAATGCAAGAAAAAACTCCATCATTTTCCATTCAAAGATACAAGGGACTGGGAGAAATGAATCCATCAGAGCTTTGGGAAACAACAATGAATCCGGAAAATAGAATTCTTTTGAAAGTAGCCATTGAGGACGCCAAAGAATCCGACCATATTTTTGATGTTTTGATGGGTAAAGAAGTTTTGCCTCGGAAAAAATTTATTCAGACGCACGCTAAAAAAGTCAAAAATTTGGATATTTGAGAAAGTTTGTTTTTTCATCAACTTTTAACTTTCAACTTTAAACTTTAAACTAATCATCATGTCAGAAGAAACAAATAAAAATTTAGTAAATAAACCGCCAGTGGTGGTTATTTTGGGTCATGTTGACCACGGCAAAAGTTCTTTGCTTTGCGCTATTAAAGATTTTAAAATTATGGAAAAAGAGAGCGGCGGAATTACCCAGCACATTGGCGCTTATGAAGTAGTCCTGCCTTCTGTGGATCCAGCGTCGCCGCAATCGTCTCAAGCCGAGCAAAAAGTCCCTTATTCCGCGCAAGATGATTTTACTTCGCAGGGCCGCAAAATCACTTTTATTGACACGCCTGGGCATGAAGCTTTTTCCGTTATGAGGCATAGAGGCGCAAAAATAGCTGACATTGCGATTTTAGTTGTTGATGTTGTTGAGGGAGTAAAAAAACAAACAAAAGAAGCGATTGAGGCGGCTAAAAAAGCGCAATTGCCAATAATCGTCGCGTTGACTAAAATTGACAGAAAAATGGAAGCCCAGCCGGAAAAAGTAAAAAAGGAACTTTCGGAAAACGGGATTTTGGTTGAATCGTTTGGCGGAAAAATTCCAGCAATAGAAACCTCGTGTAAAACCAATCAAGGAATAGAAGAACTTTTGGAAACCATTCTTTTGATAGCTGAAATGGAAAATTTAAAAACCAATCTTTTTGAACCTTGCCAAGGCATAATTATTGAAAGTTTGCTTGACCCTCAAAAGGGGATATTTTGTACTTTGATTTTAGAAAAAGGAATTTTAAAAGAAAATGAAATTTTAGGAACCGCTTCAGGTTATGGAAAAGTTAAACAGCTAAGCAATTTTCAAGGGAAAAAAATAAAACAAGGTTTTCCATCTCAACCAGTTCAGGTTTTAGGATTTATAGAGGCGCCAAAAATTGGAGAAAAATTTAGTGTTTTCCCGGACATTGAAGCCGCTAAAAAAGAAATAAAAAAAGAAAAGAAAAATAAGGCGCAGGTTTTTTGGGTCGCTGAAGGCAAAAAAGTTTTAAATATTATTTTAAAAGCCGATGTCTTGGGTTCCTTGGAAGCGATTGAAGAAATTTTGAAAAATCTTTCGCAAGAAGAAGTAGTTTTAAGAATTTTAAAAAGTGAGGTTGGCGTTATTGGAATTGCTGATATTCAATTAGCCAATAATGCCAAAGCAAAAATTTTTGGTTTTAGGGTGGATATGGATAAAAACGCTAAATTTTACGGAGAGCAAAAGAAAATTTTTCCTAAAACTTTTGATGTAATTTACGAGCTAATTGAAGAAACAAGAAAAGCAATGGAAAAATTGTTGTCCCCGGAAATTAAAAGGCGTGATTTGGGCAAGCTTAAAATCGTGGCTTTGTTTAAAAAGAAGCAGGACAATCAAATTATTGGAGGCAAGGTATTGGAAGGCGAAATTACCAGAGACACTTTTGCGGAGGTTGTAAGGGAAGAAGAAATAATAGGACAAGGTAAAATCAAAAATCTTCAGGAAGAAAAAAGAGAGATTGTTTCCGCTGGAAAAGGGAGAGAAATCGGAATGCTGTTTGTCGGAAAAGTTGAAATTAAAGAAGGAGACATTCTAAACATTTTTAAAGAAGAAAAGGAAAAAAAGTTCTTGTGAAATTTTGCCCGAGTGGTGGAACGGTTTACACATCATAATTGCATTGATTATGCGTCTACTATTTGATACAATAACAGCAATGAGAAAACGATCTTGGACAGAAAATCAATTAATACAAGCAGTCAAAGGTTCGTCTATCTATAGGCAAGTTTTAGCTAAATTGAAATTACGTGAAGCAGGGGGAAATTATGAGCAAATTAAAAAATATATAAAAGAATATAAATTAAATGTCAAGCATTTTAAAGGTAGAACTTGGAATAAAGGATTAAAAGGTATTGGTAAGCCGCGCATACCTTTGGAAAAAATTTTAGTGAAAAATAATTATTTTCAAAGTTTCAAATTAAAGAAAAGATTATTTACGGCAAACTTGAAGCCTCGATATTGTGAAAAATGTCATTGGGCAGAACAAACTTCCGATGGTTATTTGCCTCTTGAGTTAGATCATATTAATGGAGATAGGCATGATAATCGTTTAGAAAATTTAAGAATTTTGTGTCCAAATTGTCATAGTTTAACAAAAAATCACAGAGGTCGTAAAAATAAAAAATAGAAATGCCCGGGTGGTGAAATGGTATACACGCAACACTTAAAATGTTGTGGGATTTTTCCCATGCGGGTTCAAGTCCCGCCTCGGGCACATAAAATTTTCGTTTCGCTCAAATTTTAAATAGTTAGTTGTTAGATAACGATACGTTACGGTTAGGTAAAACATTGCGGGCAGGCAAAAAGGTTCGCCCCGAAAAAATTTAAGCGGCAAACTGCTAGAGGCCCGACCTCTGGCAGTTTTGATTATACCGACCACAACTAGTTTTTTTCGCGTGGATGAAAATACCTTTGATTTTTACCGAAATCATTTCCGCGCGAATGGAATGAATCTTTGCTTCGTCTTTTTGATTTATCAAATCTGTTTACCAAGGGCTTGCCAAAACCTTTAAAAGGTTTTTTATTGAAACTTCCCGGTGTATTTATTTGAATCTCGTGGATCAAGCGACGAGACGGAAGCTCTGGAATTTTTGAAACAAGCAGTGTTTTACGAATAAGCCGCTCAATTGCCCTCACATCTCTTGCTTGATTCGGTTCCGCAAAAGAAACCGCGCGGCCAACCGCGCCTGCCCGCGCGGTGCGACCAATGCGATGGACATAGTCCTCCGCCATTTGCGGCAAATCATAATTCAAAACAAGCTCAATGTTTGTAACATCAATTCCACGCGCCGCGATGTCTGTTGCAACAAGCACTCTATATTTTCCAATTTTGAATCCCTCAAGCGCTTCTTTTCTTTGACTTAATGAACGATTCCCGTGTATTTCAGCAGAGCTGTGCCCTAATGCTTTTACCAAACGAGTAATCCTTACTGCGCTATATTTTGTTCGCGCAAAAATCAAAATAGCGCCGTGGTATTCTTGAAGAATTTTTTCAAGTAGCATTGGCTTCTCATTTTTAGAAACAAAAAATAATTCCTGCGTTACATCTTTTACAGTGGTCCCGGAGCGAGCGATTTCAACTCTTATCGGAAATTTTAAATAAGTTTTGGCAATGCCGATAATTTCCTCTGGCATTGTTGCTGAAAAAAGCATTGTTTGCCGATTCACTGGCAAAACATTAAGAATCCGTTTTAATTGCGGAGCAAAACCCATATCAAGCATTCGGTCAGCTTCGTCCAAAACCAAAACACTAACTTTTTGGAGCGAAAGAGTCTTCTGCTCCATGTGGTCAATAATGCGTCCAGGAGTGCCAATGATTGCGTGCGGATTTCGACGAAGATCGCGAATTTGCCGTCCAATTGATTCCCCGCCAATAAGAACAGCGGTTCTCAAATTAAGCGAAGCGCCGATTTTACAAAAAGCATCGTTTATTTGCAAAGCAAGCTCGCGTGTGGGAACTATTACAAGACCAAGCCCGGCTCCTTGAAGCGCGCGCTGAATTAATGGAATTCCAAAAGCAAGGGTTTTCCCGGTTCCAGTTTGCGCAATTCCCATCAGATCTTTTCCTTCAATCGCAATCGGAATTGTTTGCTCCTGAATCGGAGTTGGCGACTCAAAATGATTTTTCTTTAAAACTTCAAGTATCCCTGGCGCAATACCTAACTCATAAAAATCTTTTTTATTTTCTTTTTTATTTTCGTTTTTAGTCATTTGCTCACATTATAACAGATATTGTCCCATAAAGCCATTAAAATTTTCTCTTCTCGCTCTTGTTTTGATATTATAGTTTTTGCTTTTTTTAAAAACCGAAACCATAATGTATTGCCGCCATGCATAATGTATCGCCGCCAGGCGGCGATACATTATGGTTAATGCCAAAGCAGTTTACGGAGGGCTGACCTCTGTAATTTTTACCTCCGCGCAATTTTTAAAATGAATAATCCCACTGCAAGCCGTCGGAGTAAAATTTTTGAAATATAGATTATTGAAAAACTAAAAATCCTGTCGGCTAAAACTACGATCGCTTGAATAACCGACAGGATTTTTTAATTAAATTCTGAATTATGTTTGCAACAAATTCTCACAACAATTTGCAACAAATTAGATGTAGCGTTAAAATATTTTGGTAGAGTAAAAAAATCAGAGGTCGGACCTCTGTAATTT
>JAHJSK010000045.1 GCA_018830365.1 Patescibacteria group bacterium
CTTTTTCTTTTAATTCTTTTTCATTTAATTTTTTGGAAATAAATTCATCTGTTTTCATAAACAATAAAACTTCAAACAATTCGGCTAATTGATATTCATTTCTTGGAAGATAATTGTCGTATATGCTATTTTTCATATTTTGCTTGATTATAGTTTCATTTCGCCTTAATTTCAAGTTTTAATTTATTGGAAAAATCCTTGTCTCTTAAAACCGCGATCGCTTGAATAAGGGACAAGGATTTTTTGTAGACCTCTATAAAAATTTCAAAAATGAATTTTTGTTTAACAACAAATTTTTTTTATAAAAACCCCCTTTGGATTTTTTTATAGACGATAGAATACATTTTGTGATTTCTTAATTAAATTAGAGCTGTCAAAAAAATTGGCAGAGGTCTGACCTCTGCCAATTTCCTACTTCCAGCCCAACTTTGCCAGAACCACATTAACCAAAAGCGGAGGCGATCTGTTTTAATCAAAATCTGAACCTATTTTGACGAAAATCCGGATGATGATTTTTAGTCCGCCACCAAATTTCGCGCTAATAAAGTTGGCAAGCGTATTCAATGCTTAATTTTGTCTAATGATTTATAATTTTAATATTAGCTCCATAATTCAATTATGGATTTTACGTTTAATAATTTATCAAGCGTAGTATAACGTGGCGATTGGGGCGCTTCGCCCTTTTTCCCTGTACCAAGTTTGATCGGTTTAACTGTTTTTTTATTCTTCAAAAATAAAATATATTTACCAGTATCTTTATATGGTTCAATCCGATCAATTTCCGCATAATGGCTTATATGTGCAACCGGTGTTTTTTCGTAAATTGCTAAATATTTTAGTTTCTCTCTCGCTTCTTGCGAAAGTCGGATAGCCCACCATGCATTATTTTCCACATATGCATGCTTGAATCCATCCTCGAGTGCGGCACAGACGACTGTATTAAATTCTACCGCCTCGCCAGTTTTAATTTTTTCAGTTTCAATATCTTCAATTTCTTCACGCATTGGTTCGTAATAATAGGAAATATCATTTCCGCAGATATATCGTTGTAGAAGTACTATGTCTGGCCGATTTTTAAAAATCTTGAAAGCAAGATTTAAGTCAGCTGTAACTTCATTTATCGCAACTACAATTTTAATATCGTTTTTTTCGGTAAGGAAAATCATTAACTCCGCAATGTTTTTAAACACTGTTTGCAGTAAGTATTGCTCTATCTCTTTTTTTGTTTTTTGTTTCGCCTTCAATTGCTTTAATTAGCATATTGCGGATCTGGTTAGCAGAAGAAACGACACTTGTACTAAAGCGGGCAATTTGTTCAATGATATTTGAATACACGTCGTGCGATGCGATTTCATTTTCTATAATGTACAGCTGTGGTTTTTTTGTGTCATAAAAATCAATCAAAAATGCATCCGGAATACCACGGTGACTATCTCGTCCAATTCGTTTTTTTACATCAATATAAATAGAATCTTTTCCAAAAAGATATTTTTGATTCTCAATAACAGCTTTCTCGAATTCCGCTTCATTGTCGAAATCATATAAAGAGTATTCGTTATTTTTTAAAATGATTTTTGCCATATTTTTTAATTAAATAATTCTATCGTCGGCACGCCGAGGGCTTTGGCTATTTTTTCTAATGTGTCCACATTAGAATTCGGACTTTCGCCAGCTTCCATCTTAACAACGGTACCCGACGCCAAATCAGCGTCTTTTTGAGAGGCGATTTTGCGAGATTCCTTTTTTGATCCGCAATTTTCGGATATTTTTGCTGACCGCATTTGCCATATTATTTTGACTTTGACAAACTATTATACTTTGTATTATCCACATTCGCTCAGAAAAACAAAAACTTCATTTTTACTTTTACTCGCTTCGTTTGAAAATAAATACTTTCCGATACAAAAATCAATGTTTTTCTTGGACAAGATATTCATTAGAAAAAGGAATGTATTTTATTTCAGAAACTTTAACCAGACCAAGAGTATTGATTTCTTGTTCAAGATTTTTTAAAGCAAATAATCGCGTATATTCTTTTTCTGAAAATAAACTTTCTTCGGATAGTCCTTCTATTTTTTTCTGCTCCATTTTAATGAAATAATTTTCTTTGGTTAGACCCTCAATTTGGAAAAGATAAAAAATTAATAAAGAAATTACAAGTAAAAAAATCCCTCCTACAACGCAACAAAAAAAATTTTTGGAAACAGGAAACACAAAATCAGCGGGGTTTAATGGAAAAGTTAAACCCCTCACCACGGACTTACGCCCGTGACATTCTGTGGTGAGGGGTAAAAATAATCTTTGAGTTTTCATATGATTATTGCCGCTCTTAATTTTGCTGATCTTGCTTTGGGATTTTTTTCAATTTCTTCCAGCAAAGGTACGAGCGGTTTTTTAGTTAAAATTTGAAGACGACCTTTTTTTTGCTCATCTCTAAAAAAATTTTTTACTATTCTGTCCTCCAAAGAATGAAAAGAAATTATTACTATTCTTGCTCCTCTTTCTAATGTTTCCAGAATTTGAGGGAGGACATCTGCGAGGTTTTTTAGCTCATCATTGACCGCAATTCTTAATGCCTGAAAAGTTCTGGTGGCGCAAGGAAGTCTTTTATGTTGATACCAAGCGGGTGTTGCTTTTTTTATAATATCTTCCAGTTGAAAAGTGGTTTCTATGGGACTATTTTTTCTTTGCTCTGCGATTTTTGCGGCAATTCTTTTGGCAAATCGTTCTTCCCCATATTCCTTTAAAATTCTCGCAATTATTTTTTCCGGCCATCTATTAATAATTTCTCCAGCTGTCAATTGAGCCGTGGAAGAATACCTCATATCAAGCGGCTCATTTTTTTTAAAAGTGAATCCCCTTTCCGACTCTTCTAAGTGCCATGAAGACATTCCAAGATCAAGTAAAATTCCATTAATTGGCTTAAACTGATTTTTTTCAACAATTTCTTTCAGGTTGACATAAGAATCATTTACAAGAATTAACCTATTTTTAATTTTTCTGGATGTGGAGCAGACTCCCCGTAGGGCTGCTTTTTTAATTTTTATTTTTAAATTCTTAATTTGGGCTGAATCCATTTCAATGCCTAATACCTTGCCTTCGGGTTCATTTTTTTCAAGAATAAGAGCCGCGTGTCCTGCCTCGCCAATTGTGGCGTCTACAAAATTTTCATTTGACTTGGGATCAAGATATTCAAGAACTTGTTTTTGTAAAACAGGAATATGCATCTTTGTAAAAAACTCTAAACTCTAAATCCTAAATTCTAAAACAAATTTCAATGACCTTTAGAATTTAGAGTTTAGGATTTAGGATTTCTCTTTTTTGGCATTTTTGCCAAAAAAGAGCTATATTCCCAATTCTTTTAATCTTTCCGCCATGTCCCCTACTCCCGCTTCAGTTTTTTTCTGATATTCCTGCCACTTGCTTTCATCCCAAATTTCCGCCCTATTATATAAACCAGCAATCACCACTTTCTTTTTTAAAAAAGCGTAATTTTTTAAATAATCGGGAATTAAAATTCTTCCCAAGCGATCAAAATCAACTTCCATAGCGCCAGCTAACATTAAGCGAACAAAGCCCCGCGCGTCAGCTTGCGACAAAGGCAGTTTAGAAAGTTTTTCCGCTAATTTTTGCCACTCATCTAATGGATAAAGAAAAAGACAATTATCAAGACCGCGCGTGATCACGGCCTTCTTGCCCAAAAGCTTTCTGAATCTAACAGGAATAGCCAATCTTTTTTTTTCGTCTATTTTGTAGTTGTATTCTCCTAAAAACATGATTTAAGATTTATTAATTTATTGATTTATTAATTTATTGGTTTATTAATTTATTATTCTCAATCAATTGTTAAATGTTAAATGTCAATTGTTAAATGTTTTTATAGTTATCCCCAGTTTTAATGAGTTATCCCAAACTTTTCCACAATTATCCACTTACTCCCTTTTTAATCCATTTTAATACAAATGTCAATAATTCTTGTTCAAAAAAAATTTTGTTGATTTATCAACAAAAAAAAGAAAAAACCCTCTTAATTTAAAGGGTTTTTCCACAATTTATCCACAAAAGAGTTATCTTGATTTACCCCTCACCTTTTTTCCTAAATGAAAAAAGGTGAGGGGTTTACTCTTTTCTACTCTTTATTAAAATCCGGAAAAGCTGGCAAATTTTCTTCTGAAAAAGAATCAGCTGTGAAAGAATCGGTTGCGCCTGGCAACATTGCTCCCATTATTGAGGATAAAATTTCTTCAATTCCTTTGTAATTTTGAGGCATTTCAATCTTCACATCTTTATTAAAATCAGAAATTTTCATTTCCAAATCCAAAGTAATTTTTCCTTTTGTTTTTGATTCTGGATCAAAATCGGCGACATTTATTTCTTTTTCAATTTTTATTTTTCTCAACCAAAAATTTCCTTTTTCTATCCAAAAATTCATTTCAAGCGGAGAAATTTTTTGCCAAAATGCGTCAAATTTTTCAGAAAAAGTTTTTAGAGTTTTTTCAAATTCAGCTTCGGATTGCTGTCCCTTTGGCTGGTATTTCTGAAGAATTCTTAAAATTTCAGGAATCAATGTTTTTACGGTTTCCTTTTCCAACCCAGCTGAATAATGCAGTGTTTTCACTCCATCCACTTCTTCTGTCCCAAACTTTTTTTCAATCTTAAATATCTCTTTTCCTTTTAAGAGCAATTTGATTTCTTCTGCAAAGGCCTGTCCATTGAATTCAAATGAGGTCTCTGGGGACGGAAACATTTCCGCTAATTTTTTCTTGTCAATCTTAATCCATTGATTTTTAATTCCCGCAAGAAGCTCGGCCGGAAGAAAAGGCAAACTTGGCAAACTGCTTATTTGAAAATAAGTATCTTCGCCAAATGTCTTTACTTTTCCCTTTGCCTGCATTTCCACTCCCTCACTAGACATTTTGAAAACCAAATCAGAGTCGGTTTTCGCATTTTTCAAATCTGTTTGATCCACGCTTCCCAAAATAAAAAGCGAGAAGTCGCCTGCTTGTCCGCTTTCTGGCGTAATTTTCAATTTAATGTCTTGTTCTACTTTATAACTTTTTGCCTGAAACGATTTAGCAATGGCACTTTCAATGATTTGCGAAGAAGTTTGCGCAAAAGGATTCCAATTAGGATTCCATGTTTTTGTTGCCAACAATCCTATAGCCGCGCCCAAAACTAACGCCGCCACAACCGAAACAATGGTCTTGATATTTTTTATGTTCATTATTTTATTCTATATCTTTTACTCTATATCTAAAACAAAATTTTCATTTTCGACCTTTATCTCTATCTTGCTTCCTCTTTTTAATCTATCACTCAAAATAGCAGTAGTCAATAAATTTTCCACTTTGTCCTGAATTTTTCTTTTCATTTCCCGAGCTCCAAAAACAGGCGAATAACTTAATTCCACAATTTTTTCTTTTAAATCTTTGGTAATCTCAAAATTTATTCCTTTATCTTGAAGATTTTCCGCTAATTTTTTCAGCATTAAATGGCAAATTAAAAAAAGATTTTCCTTTGTTAAAGGTTTAAAAACAATTACTCCGTCAAACCGGTTTATAAATTCTGGTCTGAAAATATTTTCCTTGAACAAATGATCCAAAAGATCGTCCTCTACCATGCTTAATTTTTTATTCTCCTTAATATCTTGTCTGATTATTTCCGCGCCAGCATTGCTGGTGGCAATAATAATAGTATTTTTAAAATCAATTTTTCTGCCAAAACCATCAGTAATCCATCCTTCGTCTAATACCTGCAAAAATAAATTTAGGATATTTGGATGTGCCTTTTCAATTTCATCAAGTAAAATTAAAGAAAAAGGGTTCTCTCGCGTTGGTATTGTTAAAAGTCCCTCGTTTCCCTCGCCGCCAATAAGCCGCCTTATATCTTTTACTTCCTGAAACTCTGACATATCAAGGCGAATCATTCTTTTTTCCGAGCCGAAATAAACACTTGCTAATGCTTTTGCTGTTTCTGTTTTTCCTACTCCTGTTGGTCCCAAAAACAAAAACCCGCCTATTGTGCCAGTTCTTGATTCAATCCCCGCCTTAGCCCTTCTTAATGCTTCGCTCACTTCCTTAACCGCTTCTTCTTGATTTATAATTCTTTGGTGAATTAATCCTTCCAAATTCAGCAAAATTTCTTTTTCTTTTTGCGCAAGTTCTTCCAAGGGAATTCCTGTTTTTTCAGAAACAATTTTTGTTATATGCTCTGGCTTCAAAATCTTTTCCTTTTTAGAAATACTCAACCAGCTCATTGCTTCGTCTAAAAGACGGACCGCTTTTTCAGGAAAAGGAAGTTCGCTCAAATACCTTGAACTCAATTTCAAAATTTCTCTCAATGCTTTATAGTTTACATTTTTTTTGTATTTTTTTTCAAAAAAAGGAAGAAAATCCTCCAATAGTTTTAATGTCTCTTTTTCTGAAATTTCCGCTACCTCAACTTTTTCAAAAAGATTTAAAAAACTGGACTTTTTTTCTAAAACAGAATGCAATCCCTGATAAGTGGTTAAAGCAATAATCTGAAAACAAGGTAAGCGCAAATATCGGCTCAAAATTCCGGAAATATCAATTACCCCGGGTTTTAGATTTTCTCCAATAAAATTTTGGATTTCTTCAATAACTAAAATAATATTCCCTGCTAACGCCACTTGCGCAAAACATTCTTCTAAAACTGCTTCCAGCTCTTCAAAAGAAACAATTTCTGCGGCTAATTGACCTAAATCAAAAATTAAAACTCTCTTGTAGTTAATGTGAGGAGCGGCTTCTCCCAAAAAAGCTTTTTGAGCAATGGCTTTCACAATGCTCTTTCTGCCTGTCCCGGACTCGCCAACCAATAAAACATTGCTAATTTCTTGTTTTGATAAAATTCTCTCGCATTGAGCAATCTCTTTTTGGTGTCCAACAATATCTTGAAAACTTGTTTTTTCCAACATTTTTCTCAAATCAAAAGCATATTTATCTAAAGTAATGCTATAACCAGCGGCCCAATCCTTGGCAATTGATCCTTTTTTAAGCAAGTTTCTGTATTTCCAAATTTCTTTGGTTTCCAAAATTCTCTCTTCTATTTTTTCATACCAATCAGCCAAATTTTCTATGTCTGTTTTTTCTAAATTATTTAACATTAAAAAATTTTGGAAAAATCCGCAACGAGCAGAAAGGCAAACAAGCAAATCCCCTATTCCAACTATTGCTTTTCCTTTTGCAAAAGCAATTTTAGCCGCTTCAAAAATTATTTCTTTAAAACCCAGTATTTCTTCTTTTTCGCCCCCTTCCTTTTCTTGCTGGAATTTTTTTTCTAATTTGTTTTTGATTTCCTTAAAAGACAATTCAACTCTGCCAAAAATAAATGGTATTAGCCCCGTGTTTACTTTCAGCCCTTGATTCAAAACAAAGTAAAGCAAAACTTCCATAGGGATATTGGTTAGTTTTCTTTTTTTGCAAAATTCAATTGCCTGCGCAGCCACGCTTGCCGCTTCAAAATCTAAAAATTCTGCTAAATTATATTTTTCTGGATTTAAAATTGCCTGATTAAGAGTTATTTTTAATTTGGGCTCTTTTAATTTTGAATTAAAAAATTTTTCCAAGTACCAAAAAATTACACCAAAGACAAAAAAAATTATAGAAAAACCTAACAATGAAGAAGAATTTTCCAAAACAAAATCCTTACTTGAAAATCTAAATAAAAAAATCAAAAAACAAAAAAAAGACAAAAAAAGAAACAGCCCCTTGAATTGCTTGGCAAACCCAAAAAAAGGAAATTTTGCCCATTTTATTGCTTGTTCAATTTCTGTTTTTTTAAAATTAAAATTATTCATTTGTCTTTTACAAAAATTTGAAACCAAAATAAATTCCTACAAGTAAAATCAAAGGCAAAATCAGCCAAATAACAAAAATTAAAATGCCGGCAAAAAAAATAAAAATTTCAAAAATCAAACCAATGAGAATAGTTGCTGTTCTGACAATGGCTCCCAAAATTCGTGAAATCATATTACCAGCAAAAACTTGAAGGTATCGCTTTGGGTCAAATCCCCTACCATAGGATTCTTCATATCTTCTCCAATGGCTAAAAAAAGTTTTAAAAAGTAAAGGAATAGAAAAATAATTAATATTAAAACGCAAAAAATTACTTAAATTGGTCAGTATCTGTCCTGGAACTTCAAAAAAATGCCAGGATAACCATTTAAAAAATATATTCATAATTTGTTTAAAAATTACAGAATTAATAGCTTCTATTATACGGGTTGGACACGGCGAAATTTTTTGACAGATTTAAAAAGCATGCCAATTCTATTAGCACTCCGCCTATTTTAATTTTTCAATCTCTTTCCTTATTTCCTCAATTACTTCTGGATTATGGATTATCTTATTTTTTCCTTCGGTTATTGAAATGATGTAAAATACCTTTCCGCCGTATTTTGCAGTAAATTTTTCATGCGTTTTTTTCTGTTGCTCCCTTTCATTGATTATTTGTATAATATATTCAAAGCCAGCAGGCTTTATTTGGAGACCGATATATTTTTCGTTAATTTTAATAAAATAATCGACATTATATCCTCTGTCCCATTCGTCGGAAGCGGGCTCAATTTTAACTCCAAGAATTTTTTCAAGCTGTCCATATATTGTTTGAATTTCTGACTGATAGCCGTCGAAGGTTCTTGTTATTACCAAATTATATATGAAATTTATACAATCTTCTTCGGTAATATCCTCTATTTCGGCTTTGCAAACATCGGTAACCTTAATAAACAAAATTTTTCCGAGTTGCTCAAGATGCTGCTTTGAATATGTTTTGTCTAAGTAAAATTTTTTCCACTCGTTTAGTGTTTTTGGAGCGCATTTTCTGATTAACTCTGCGACGGGACCAACTTTACTTTTTCGGGTTAACCCCCATCGCATATTTGCTTGATTTAATATCCATTCTTTTGCCATATTATTTTATTAAATTTAGAAATTTTATTTTGTATTTATAATCAGAATTATTATCAACATCGACAAGTTGATTTTTTATTAAATGAGCATTTATAAATGTTTTATTTTTTAAATATAAATAGCAAAGCAAATTATTTTCTTGATCGTATTTTAGTGAATCAAATCTCATAAAAATTCTCTGATTTTTTAATTTTGCTTGTAAAAATTTAATAGCATCATCAATTTTATCTTTATTAACTTTTACCCCAATCAACTTTACCAACAAATCATTATTCAATAACAGCTTTTCTGGACTTACGATTTTTTTAACAGAATATGTATTTACCACTTCGTTTTCCGTTGAATCAATTTTTGAACCAAATTGCAATTTTTTTGGGTCAATTTTTCGGTCAAACTTTATTGTATCTTTAAA
>JAHJSK010000008.1 GCA_018830365.1 Patescibacteria group bacterium
GTCATAATATTTTCTTAGGTTGATTAAATCGTTCGCTTAATTATTTCGACCTTTTGCTCTAAGAAAATTATGACACAAAATTGTTAAGGTAGGACATTTCTAAATTGCTCAACTAGGACATTATCATATTGCCGCGACATACTCATTACTTTTTGTAATAAATGAAGCAAGCTGTTATTCAAAATTTCTTTTTCGCGAAGCATGCTGGCGCGTATTGACATTTTATGTTGAAAGCCCATACTTAAACATATATGAGTAAGCGGAAAAAATTGTGTTTCTGGTCGGGAATTTTTTCTTTTTGTCTAATCATTATAGGATTGATATTCTTTTTACCCCAAAACCAGAAATTATTGTCAGCAAAAAAAGACGGTTTTGACAAAACTCAATATCTTTTCCTTAAACAGGGAGAGGTGAGTGCTTCTTTTAATTTAAATTTAACAGAAGGCGTTTTTGTTAAACCAGCAGGTCCGTGTTTTTTAGTTAGTGGTAAGTCCTTGGCTGTTTTTAATAAAACCAACGAGGACGATGAAGCAAAAACAAACAATGAAAGCAATGAAAGCAATGAAATAAAGAATTATATTGTAAAACAAAAAGATACTTTAAATAGCATTAGCCAACAATTTGACATTTCAAGGGAGACCATTCTTTGGGCAAATAATTTAACTCAAAATTCCGCTGTAAAGCCCGGGCAAAAATTAGTTATTTTGCCAGTTTCCGGAATTCTGCAATTAGTAAAACAAGGAGATACTTTAAGCGCGCTTGCCAAAAAATACAAAGCAGAGATTAAAAAAATTATTGCTTTTAATCAACTCGCTAGTGAAAATGATATTTTTGCCGGCGATTTTTTGATTATTCCTGACGGACAAATGCCCATAAGAGCTTCTTTGGAAATTTTATCGGGTTCAAAAGAAACAGAACCTCTGTCGGAGATACCTTTGGCAGAATCATATTTTATTTTTCCCACACAAGGAGAAATATCTCAAACTGGACACGGCGCTTTTGGAAATGCCGTTGATATTGCTAACAAATGCGGAACTCCCGTAGTGGCTGCTGCCAGCGGCAAAGTTCAAAGAACTGGCAGTACCTGGCCAGAAGGGAAAAAAATCACTATTTTACATTCTAATGGCGTGGTTAGTTATTATATCCATCTTTCCAATATCTTGGTCCAGCCAGGTCAAGAAGTAGCTGCTGGCGACATCATTGGTTATATGGGAAACACAGGATATACTGTTGGGCCTACTGGTTGCCATCTTCATTTTGAAATCCGCGGCGCGAAAAACTTTTTAACTAAATACGCGCTCGGAAGCCATTTAAAATGGGGCAGTAATTAAATTATTTAAACAAACGCAAAGCCTATAAATGAATTATGAATTATGAATTTAGAATTTTGAATCAAATTCGAATGTATTAATTTTTAATAAAAAAATTATTTCCTTAACTTGTTTCTAATTTCAGTCATTCCTGGATCGTCTAAAAGACGAGACTCCCCGTAGGGTTGTAATTTATTCAAAATCAACCCTACGGGGTGTCCGCTTAAAGGCGTTCAGCTAAATTCAAAATTCAAAAATAGCCCTACGAGGAGCGGCCCTGTGCCTATGATGAGCTTTGGAATTATTTATTTCGCTTACTTCGTTTAATAATGAGCGCGTATTTTGTGTTATGTAAAGTCAAACGCAAAACTACAGTATTGGCAAAACGATTTTTTTTGTTAGAATGCATAAATACAAACGGAGAAAATTTTTATTATATGAATCAATCAATGTTATTTTTGTTATTTTTAATAGGAATTGTCGCGCTTATTGCGGGAGTTATTTTAGGATATTATACGCGGCAGGCATTAGTTAAAAAAAGAAGGGGAACAATAGAGGCAAAGTTGGAGAAAAAAATTATTGAAACAAAGCAACAAACACAGGAAATTCTCTCGCAAGCCAAAGAAAAAGCGACAAAAATTATTGCCGAGTCGCAAGAAGAACTTGACCAAAGAAGAAAAAGTATTTTGGGAAGCGAGGAATTATTATTCAAAAGAGAGCGGGGATTGGAAGATAAAATTTCTCTTTTTGAAAATAAAGAAAAAGATTTTAGCGAGAAATTAGAAAAATTAAAAAGCGCAAAGGAAAAATTAGAAATAATAAAATTAGACCTTCAGACGAAAATAGAAAAACAGGCTGAATTTTCAAAAGAAGAAGCTAAGGAAGAATTATTAAAACAAGTGGAAATGGATTGTCAAAGAGAATTAATGGGACGAATGAAAAAATTTCATGAAGAAGGAGAAAAAAAATTAAAAATTGAAGCGCAAAAAATTTTGGGATTGGCTATTCAAAAATACGCTTTATCTCAAGCTCAAGAAATAACTTCCACAACTTTAACTTTGCCTTCGGATGATATAAAAGGCAGAATTATCGGAAAAGAGGGCAGAAACATAAGAGCTTTTGAAAAAGCAACCGGAGTTGAATTAGTGGTTGACGAAACGCCAGGGGCAATTATTATTTCCTGTTTTAATCCTTTGCGTCGGCACATTGCTAAAATCGCTTTGCAAAAACTAATTGAAGATGGCAGAATCCAGCCATCGCGCATTGAGGAAGAAGTGGAAAAAGCCAAACAAGAAATTGAAAATCAAATAGAAGAATTTGGAAATAACGCTGTTTATGAAGCGGAAATTATTGATTTGCCACCAAAATTGATTAAAATGTTAGGGAAGTTGCATTTTAGAACGAGTTATGGGCAAAATGTTCTTTCCCATTCTCTTGAAGTGGCTTTTTTGGCCGCCACCATTGCTGAAGAAATGGGAGCTGACACGGAATTAGCTAAAAAAGCAGGGCTTTTGCACGACATTGGCAAGGTTGTGGATCGGGAGATAGAAGGCACTCATGTGGACATTGGGATCAAAATTTTAGAGAGATTTGGCATTAAGGAAGATGTGATAAAAGCAATGAAAGCGCATCACGAAGAATATGAAGCGGAGTCCCTTGAAGCAATTTTAGTAAAAACAGCTGACCAAATTTCTGGAGCCAGACCAGGGGCGAGAAAAGACACTGTTGAAAATTATCTTAAACGTTTGGAGGAGTTAGAAAAAATCGCTTTAAGTATCAAGGGCGTGAGGGAAACTTATGCTATTCATGCTGGCAGGGAAATTAGGGTTTTTGTTAAGCCCGAAGAAATTGACGATTTAGGGGCGTACAAATTAGCAAAAGACATAGCTGGCAGAATTCAGCAGGAACTTAATTACCCCGGAGAGATAAAAGTAAATGTGATAAGAGAAACAAGAGTGGAAGAATATGCGAGGTAATAAACGCAAAGCATGAAAGCATGAAAGCATGAAAGCAATTGTTTTAATATTCCAGTGTTTTAATGTTTTAATTAAGGGCTCTTGATTATTGTAAATTAAGAATTAAGCTGATATAATAAACGTAATAAGAATGATAGGGAAATAATTATCAAAACAAAAGGTCGATAATCAAGCGAAGCGAGGGAAATGAAAAAATTCACCCTGTTAAATAGTTGCGAAGCAAATTTAACAGGGCAAGATTTTTGTTTTCCCGAGCCTGCCTACCGCAGGCAGGCGAGCGCAGATTATATAGGACTAATGTCCTCTATTTTAAATAACTTAATAAAAAAATATGGTAGCAAAAATAACAAAAGAAGATTTGGGCGCGGTAATAGTCAAATCAACGGACTGCTCAAAAAAAGACGCTAATGACTGTTTGAATGCTATTATTTCTGAAATCACCAAAGCGTTAAAAGCTGGCAAAGATGTGGTTTTGACTGGATTTGGCACTTTTAGCGTTAGCAAAAGAAAAGCAAGAACAGGCAGAAATCCTCAAACTGGAGCGGCTATAAAAATTGCCGCTAAAACCGTAGCGAGGTTTAAAGCAGGCAAAGGATTGAAGGACGCGGTAAAGTAGTAATTGATAAAATCATTTTTAAAATAAAACTCCGTTAAAAGCGGAGTTTTGTTTTTAATATCGGTTTTGGTTATGGCAATTTGTTTATAATTGTTTATAATTTTGATAAATAGAGGACATTAGTCCTATATAATCTGCGCTCGCCTGCCTGCGGTAGGCAGGCTCGGGAAAACAAAAATCTTGCCCTGTTAAATTTGCTTCGCAACTATTTAACAGGGTGAATTTTTGCTTTTCTCTCGCTTCGCTTGATTATTAAATTTATGCAAACGAAATTAACAAAATTTAATAAGCAAATTCATTTATTGTCTGCAAAGAAAATTATTGTATTTGACATGGATGGAACATTGGCTAAAAGTAAAAGCGCGATTGACAAAGAAATGGCATCCTTGCTTTGCCAATTGCTTGAAAAAAAAATAGTGGCAGTTATGAGTGGCGCAAATTATTTTCAATTTAAAAAGCAACTTCTTGATTGTTTAAAATGCAGTCAAACGCAATTTAAAAACCTTTTTATTTTTCCTGTTAATGGGGGAAGTTTATATAAATATCAGGTTAATTCGGCGAACGTAACGGGATTTTTGTCTCGTCCCCGAGTTAAAGCCGACGCCAAAAACGGCAGATGTAAATGGCAGAAAGTATACGAAAACACTTTGACGGCTGCAGAAAAAACAAAAATTCAAGATGCTTTTAAAAAAGCTTTTTGCGACATTCATTATGTTCCACCGAAAAAAACATTTGGCAAAGTTATAGAATATCGTAAAAGCCAATTTACTTTTTCCGCTTTAGGGCAAAAAGCAGGGCTTGCCCAAAAAAAAGAGTGGAATGCAAAAGCCGACATCAGGCCTTTACTTAAAACTGCGCTTAAAAAATATTTACAGGGTTTTGAGATATGGATTGCTGGCCTTACTTCAATTGATATAACAAAAAAAGGAATTGATAAAGCATACGGCATAAGACAAATAATAAAACTATTATCTATTTCCAAAAAGGAAATTATGTTTGTAGGCGACTCGCTTTATGAAGGCGGCAATGATTATGTTGTGAAAAGCGCGGGCGTGGATGTTCAAGAAGTTAAAGGCCCAGAACAAACAAAAGTCATTATTCGTTTTCTCCTCTCTGTTTAAAAATATCTTTTTCATAAGCAACACAAAGAGCAATTGCCAAAGCGTCAGCAGCGTCATCAGGTTCGGGAATTTCTTCGAGATTTAAAATTTCCTTTACCATTTTTTGAACTTGTTTTTTTTTAGCCCGGCCATAACCGCAGACATTCATTTTTATTTGCAAAGGAGTATATTCTTTAATTAAAAAATTTTTTTTAGCAGCTGCTAATAAAATTACTCCTCTGGCTTCGCTTACATGGATCGCTGTTTTTGCATTTTTGAAAAAATAAATGGTTTCCGTGCCAACTATTTTTGGCTGATATTTTCTAAACAATTTGTTAAGTTCATTGAATAATTTATTTAAACGTTTTGCCGGAGACAAAAAAAGTTCAGTTTTAATTGAACCATAACTTATACATTGCAAGGAACTCCCGTGTTTTTCAATTATGCCATAGCCAGTGGTGGCTGTGCCGGGGTCAATACCACAAATAATCATAAAATTTGGATGCTAAATACACCCTATAAAAAACTTTTTGAATATCCCTCACCTTTTTTCCTTCAGGAAAAAAGGTGAGGGATTTAAGAATACCAAATGGCATTGAAATAATCAAATTAGATTTTTTCCAAAGCAACCGTTTTTTTTGTTTTCCTTGATTATTCCTGCTATATAATAACAATTTCCAATTAAACCGATTAAATAAACCCCGCCCAAATGTTCCAGGGTTTATTCTCTGGCCATTACAATTCCCCACACTTGTTTAGCCCCAGCCTGTTTTAAAACTTTTGCAGCTTCTTCCATTGTGGCGCCAGTGGTAAAAACATCGTCAACAATAAATACTTTCTTGTTTTTAAAAATTTCAGGGAATTTAACTTTAAAAGCACCTTTGATATTTTTTTCTCTTTGTTTTTCCTTTAATTCAGTTTGCGATTGAGTTGTTTTTATTTTTACAAGATTATTGCTTATTAATGCCGTTCTGAAAAAATCAGACAAAATTTTTGCGATTTCTTCCGCTTGATTAAACCCCCGCCATTTTTTTCTAAAACCAGAAAGAGGGACAGGAACTAAAAGTGATTTTTCCAAGGGATAAAAAATTTCCCATTTTTTGGACAAAAGAAAATGAGCGACAATCAAAGAAGCCAATGGTTTAGCCAAAATTTTTAAAAATGGTTCGTATTTAAAATTTTTAATAAGTGTTTGAACAAGAGGAGTTTCGTAGGAAACAGCGGCAAATAATCCATTGAGAGCGTTTTTGCGATGAGTCGGACAAGTTCCTTTTTCCAAAACCCTTTGCGGTTTTTTACAAAAAGGACAAAAAAGATATTCTGAAATTTCAATTAAAGAAAAACAATCCGTACAAATTGCCTCTCCTTCCTTGCCGCAGCTCAAACAAAATTGAGGGAAAAAAGTGTCTAATAAAAATTTTTTACAAGAAGAAAATTTCATTGATAATTTTTTAATTTTAAAATTTAATTGCCGCGATTTTTCAGCAGGTCAAATGAAAAAGTCCAACAATGGACTGTTCGTTTGCGGTATTAAAGATTTTTATCGCTTCTTCGGTTTTATCAATTATCAATTCAATTCCTTTTTCTTTAACAAAATTTACGGCCTCATTTGTTACTTTTGCTAAACCCGACTCGCCGGTCCCGATGATAATTATTTTGGGATTTTGCTCAACGGCCTTTTTAATTGTTTCTACATCAAAAGTGTGTCTCTGCTGAAATTGAAAAGGCAAAACCTTGTTTGTCCAACGCGCTTCAACATCGTGGTTATAAATTTTTCCATCAATAGTTATAGAGCCAAAATGATATTCTTCAATAAACATAACCTTGCTTGTTTTTTTAATTTGACGAGAGAAAGAAGGGTTTGAGGTGAATATCATGAACCAAATTATTTTGTTTTTGCGTTTGTTGTTGGAATAATGTGGGGCAATTGTTATGCTTTTCAATCCTATTCATTATCGCATTGTAATAATCTTTATTTATTTCAAATCCGACATATTGTCTATCATTTTTTAAACAAGCAATAGCGGTTGTTCCTGTTCCCATAAATGGATCAAAAACCACGCCGTTTTTTGGACAACTTGCTTTTACCATGCGTTCAATTATTTCCAAAGGTTTTTGCGTGGGATGATTTTCTCTTTCAGGGTCTTGTGCGTGTATTCTTGAAGCGCTCCATAAATCTTTTGGATTATAACCCATCTCTAACCACTTTTTGCCAACAAAAATTGATCTAGTTCTTGCTTTTTTAGTTTCTTCGTCATAGGGAATTCTAATACTGTCAATGTCAAAATAATAATCGTTATTTTTTACAAAAAAACCTATATTATCGTGAACAGAAGAAAATTTTCTTATAGATCCGCCCATGCTCGGAACTCGTCTATCCCAAATAATTTCATTAACCATTCTTAATTTCTTTTTTAGATAAACAAAAATTTCTGGCGAATATTGCCAACTTAAAAAAATATAAAAACTGCCGTTTTTTTTTAATTTTGGCAAAACCGCATCAATCCATTGATATGTCCAATTAAGATATTCCTCTGATGATTTTTGGTCTGAATCATTGCCATAATCTTTTCCCAAGCAGTACGGGGGGTCGATCAACAATAAATCAATAGAATTGTTTTCTATTTTATCTATGCCAAGTAAAACATCTTCGTTAAAAATTTTATTCATAGCTTATTTTAAAATTATGCTTTTTGATTTTTCTTTTAACATTTTCAAAAATTTTTCTCGGGTTCTATGAATTTTATCATGTCTATAGGTTGCTTGAATTTTATCATTTCTCGGGTTTACATGAATTGGCAAAAATTGCGGTGAAAAAATTTCTAAATAATCTTCAACAAAACTTATTTTTATATTTTTAAACTTAATGCCGAAACAAGCGTATATTAAAGCATAATTTTTATTAACACTATATTGAAAATAAAGTTTTTCTACCGCGGCAATATCATTTTTATTCTCCTTGCCCTTAATGTTATGAATTTTAACGTTTACAAAATAACTCTTTCCATTATGGATTATTTCGCAATCGTGTAATGAAGTATCAGGAAAATCAAAATTAACATCATCAAGACCAAGTTTTTTGGCGTTGTATTTTGTTTGTTGGGTGATGACCTGTTCTACCAGCCAACTTACAGATCTGGTGTGCGCTCTTAATCCATAAGGCAAAATTTTACTATCCGTAATATTAAAACTCGGTAGTATGGTTAAAAGTTTTAAGTAGATATTTTTCACAAATTCTAAATCTGTTTCAATTTTCTTTATTTCATTTTTCATAATAATTTTAATAAAGTTAAAAACTATTCTATTTAAATTATAGCAAAAATTGGGATGGATGACGAGTTGTATACAACAGGTCTATGGTGCATAAATTTTTTGTGGGCTAAAACAATGTTTTTTGGCCCATAATTTCTTTTTTCTCTTGTTCGGAAAAAATTTTGACTTTTCCGTAAACTCCATCATAACCCGGAGCCACTTTCACTTTTCCTTTTCTAACGCGCGAAACACCTTCGGCAATATCTGGCAATGTTGCTGTTTTTAAATCAGAAATAGGAACATCAAGTAAAATTTTAAATTCCGAGCCAAATTTCGCGACTAAATTTTTATATTCTTTTTCCACTTTTTTTGCGCCAACTCCTACCCCCAAAACCTCGCCAATAATTTCTCCCAAGCCAACCAAACTTTTAAAGGAGATATTATTTTCCGGTTTAAATCCATAAGGTCTGTCAGCTAATTGCGCGACCCTGTTCAAGACACCAATTGTCAACGGCTTACCGCAAACAGGACAAATGCCTTTGCATTTTTTTGTTTGCTTTGGCGAAAAAACAACATTGCATAATCGATGGCCGTCATAATGATATTTTCCTTCTTCTGGAAAAAATTCCATGGTGTAAAGAAATTTTTTAGGATCTTTGGATTTTATCGCTTCTGCAATTGCCGGATAACTCAATTCAGTATCAAAAACATTTGCTTCGCGCCCGATTTTCGGAAGCGAGTGCGCGTCGCTGCATGATATTAAAGCAATTTTTCTGCAATCCCGCATTTGCCAAAGCATTCCGGGATCTGCTGACAATCCTGTTTCGCAAGCAAAAATGTATTTAGAATATTCTTCAAAGCATTCTTCCAAAGAATCAAACCCGGACTTGGAGCCAAACAAAGAAAACCAAGGAGTCATACAATGAGCCGGGACCAGCAAACAATTTTCCGAAATATTTAATACAATCTTTGCCAGGTCTTTTGCGTCTAATCCTAAAATCGGCCTGCCATCTGCTTTTAAATTTCCAATCTTTCCAAGCTGCGCGTTTATTTTTTCTACTGTTTCAAAATCTGGAGCAAAAACAATAATATGAATTTTGCGAACCTTTCCTGTTTTGGAATAAATACAGCTAATCTCCGAAGTTAAAGCAAAACGAGTTTCTGTGTTAGCATCAGATTTAATCTTAAAAAGCCCAGGTTCCGCTGGAATAAGTTTTTCTTTTAAATTGCAAAACCATTTAGGGTGTGTAAAGTCCCCGGTTCCCAAAACCTTAATCCCTTTAATTTTTGTCCAAAGAGCAAGATTCTCCAAATCCATTTGAGGAGAACAAGCTCTTGAGTATTTGCTATGAATATGAAAATCGCCAACAAAAATCATAATTGTTTTTTACCTTGAATTGCGAAAATAGTTGTTGATTATCCGCTTCGTAATTTATAAAGCGAAGCGGAAAAAGGGTTTTGAATGAATGGGGATGGGCGGGCGGGTCTGCCTGCGGTAGGCGGGCCTGCCTGCGGTAGGCGGGCCTGCCTGCGGTAGGCGGGTTTGTCATTCAAAGCTCTTTTCCGCGGAGCACTCTATCAATTTCGTAATTCGCAGAGATTAAAAATTTTAACTTTCAACTTTGCAATTAGTCAAATGTCAAATGTCCTTATACGGCCGAGCCCTTTAATGCTGAGCCTTCGGGCTTTAAGCCGTCAGGCCTTAGGCAAATGTCAAATGTTATTCCCTATAAACTTTGTAGCCCTCCCTGACTTTTTCTTTCACTTTTATGCCAATTGAATCTCCTTTTTTGGCTTTTTCCATTTTTTCGTGTTCGCTTTCCATTGACTTTACCTCTTGGGTAAAGTCAGTTTTTTCCCCTCCTTTAATGCGAATAATTTCTCCAATTTTCAAATTCTTTTTTAAATCAACAACAGCTACCTTAACATTGTCAAAATAATGACTGATTTCGCCAATGAGTTCTTCTTTTTTTGTTTTTAATATAGCCATATAGCGTAAATTTTTTTAAAAACTTTGTGCGTTAATTTTTTGTTCGACTTTAAAAATTCAGTCAACAAAGGACGGGCCTTTGATGGCTGATATTGTTGATTAAATTAAAAATCATTCATTCTTTTTAAACAACAGAAGCGAATAGGAATAATGACCGAAAAAACAGGAAATTATATTAAACTTATGCAACTCTTTTTCGCAAGCGTAAAATCCGTGTCCCTCAACTAATTTTACCATTTTTTTTGAATTATTTTGAGTAATAATAAATAATAAGCCGCGGCCATTGAGCTTTTCTCTTGCTGCTTGCAAATATTTATTGGGTTCTTGGCAGTATTTTTTGCTGTCTAAAATATTAGACATATAAATCAGAGCAAAATAATTATCTTTAAATAATTTTAAATTTTCATTAAAGTCCCCGGAGTAAATTGATATTTTATCCAAATTTTTTTGCAATAATAAATATTTTTCTTTTGTGGCTAAGTACGGCAGATATTCTGTTTTGTTTTTAATCTGCCAAAAACTATTTTTATACCATAGCCCTGAGTTTTTTAAACATTTCAAAAAATTATCTTCTTTGCAGTTTCGCAAAATGAAATCAAAAATTTTTCTGCTTGGCAAAATTATTGTTTCTCTGATTTTTTTATAGATTTGCTCTTTGTAAAAAAGTTCTTGTCCCAAAAATAACTTTAGCGTTTCTTCATATTCTAAATTTTTAAAAAGTCCTATTTTAAAATCAATTGATATATTTGCCATTTGCCTTACATCGCATACATTTATTTCCTCTATTTGTTCCAGTCCTTGCGCGGACAAAAACGAAAAAGCAAAATCTCCACCAGAGCCAATAGAAAAAACTTTTTTAATTTCTTTTTGGTCGTTCAATTGGTCGCTTATTTTTTGAAAAAAATTACCAATCCTTTCGTTTGTAAAAAACCAAACTGGATAAAATTTTTTCTTTAAAATGTCTTCGCAAATTATTTTTTTGCCCTGCTTGGTTTATTTCTTTATTCATAGAGGATATTAATCCTATATAATCTGCGCTTGCCTGCCTGCGGTAGGCAGGCTCGGGAAAACAAAAATCTTGCCCTGTTAAATTTGCTTCGCAACTATTTAACAGGGTGAATTTTTGCTTTTCCCTCGCTTCGCTTGATTATAGAAATCACAAAATCACAATTCTATAACAGGCCTAAAAGTTAAAATGGTGCTCCAAAATTCTGGCGGATCCCACCCCACGCAACCAACATTATCGCTGCCACCCGCTAAATATTGGCCGCTATCAATCCTATCCTCAAACCATTCCCAAGTTCCAGTTGTTCGCCATTGTTTATAAATTGCATTTCCAAAGTAATTATATTCTGCAAAAAATGGCAGCCGAATAATTTTTCCCGACTCAATTTTTAGAAAACTTAAAACAAACGGCTTTAAATCATTTATTTCATAAATGGTTAAGCAGAACCTTGAACCAAAACCTTTTTCTTTTAAAATGTTTATCAGATATTCGCGCTTGTGCAATTGTTTGCTCCATTTTTTAAATAATTTTTAGGATTAAATCCCATTTTTTGCAGAATCCAGACATCATTAATTCGTATCCACGGCACTTTTCTTGCGGGCTTGTCTCTGCCATCAATCAACAGCCACTTGCCTGATAAAATTTTAGCTTCGTTTTTCAATTTTCCTTCGCGAATTTTTTTATAAAAAAATTTACTTGGTTTATCTTGCCACAATGGTAAATCTAAATTTTCGTCAAGCGAAATTTTAGGGACATAGTGAATGTAAAATATGTTTTCATCCCAATATTGAATAAGTTCATCAGTAACCCAGTTTGGCAAATCTGGTATATCTGCAAATTTTATATTGAAAAATTTTTCTAATATCTCTTGTTCCTTTTTAAAAATATCATTTTTATTTAGCATACCTGTTTTGTCGTCAAACGGCTCGCCCCTGCTCTTGCGAGCTTCGGCGGAACAAAGGCGGTGCCTTTTGACTAAAATCCGACCTGTCCGCCGAAACTTTAGTGAAGGAAGGATTTTTTTTAACGAAAATTCGAATTGTGAATTTTGAACGCTCCGCCCGCCTAAATTTTGATTTTCGGGGAGCCGAGAATTGCCACCCTGCGGGTGATCGTCCGTAGGACGAAACTCGTTCATTTTTTTTCGGGGAGCCGGGAATTGAACCCGGCCTTCACACTCCCGAAGCGCGCGTACTGCCGATATACTACTCCCCGGTGAAAATTTTAAGCAATCATTTTTTTTATTCTCTCAACTTCTTTCTCAATCACTTCCCCGTCATAATCTCCTGAATGAGCAGTGGTTCCTTTATAGACAGGCCTTTTTTGGTCAAGGTGCAAATTAAAAATCAATGTCTCATTTTCCATTTTTAGATAAATATGAAATCTTGGATAACCGCCTACTGCCAAAGCGCGGACATAATTTGCTTCACCAGTGTCTTTGTTTTCCACCAAACAAACATAACCAGCTCTTCTCATTGCATTATAAGTGTTTTCCTTGAATGGCCCTTTTATTTCAAATTTCATAAAAATTAAATGTGATGGGTTTATTCTTAGCTTCTTAAAAATTAGCTAATAAGCTACTTTTCTTCGTCTAAATCCTTTTTTACTTTTTCAAATTCGTTTTCAATTTCTTTTAATCGCTCCCTGCTTGTTTTAATCAAACTTACTCCTTGCTTAACTTTATCAAGTCCCGCTTCCACATCCACTTCTTCTTGTTCGTCAAACCATTTAATAATTTCTTCCAAGTTTTGCAATAAATTTTTGAGTTTATTTTTTTCCATAAAACAGCGAAATTATAAAAATACTTTTGACCTTTTATTCCAATAAATCATAGAGGTGTCATCCTTCTATGTTGCTAACTTCAGACTTTATTTTACCATCAGAAACCAAAATATCAATTTCATCTCCGAGCTTTGTTTGTTTTACACTTCTTATTATTTTGCCTTCAATGGACGCAATGCTGTATCCTAATTTTAATTGACGCATAGGATTAACATTGCGCAGATGTTTTTCAGCTTTGTTTAAAAAATCAGCTGTTGCGTCTATTTTCTTTTTTAAATTTGTAAAAAGCAGGGAAGGAAAACGATTGATAGATTTTTCAACATTTTTTAAAGTAAAAATTGTTAATTCTAATTTTTTGGCAAACCGGGTCGTAATTGTTTTGAATTTTTCAAAAATAGATTCGGCTTTTTTTCTCAATTCCAAATTCAAAATTTCCAGTTGATGTTTTTTTGCAAAAAGCGTTTCTCTGTATTTGTTAGTAATATGCTGCTCAAAAATTTTAAGGCGAGCCGACGCTTTTTCCCATGATTTGTTTAAAGCCACAGCAGTAAGAGACGGCGTAGAAACCATTAAATCCGCAACAAGAGAAGCGAGCGGCGCGTCTTGCTCATGCCCAATTCCGCAAAGCACTGGAACATTTGCTTGGCTAATTTTTCTTACCAATGCCTCATTATTAAACGCTTGCAAACTTTCAATACTTCCGCCCCCGCGAATAATAACCAGAACATCAATGTCCTTGTTTTGAAAATAATCCATAGCCAAAATTAAATCCCGCACAGCGGCTTGGCCTTCCACTTTTGAATCTATAAATTTAATCTGAAATCCATGCCGTCCCAGATTGGTCAGGAAATCATGAATTACCGCGCCTGTTTCCGAAGTGATTAACCCGATTTTTTGTGGAAATTCCGGGATAATCTTTTTTCGTTCCATTGCAAATAATCCTTCGCCCGCTAATTTATTTTTGAGTTGTTCGTACGCTTTTTTAAGAGCTCCTTCGCCAACTAATTCCGCTGTGCGCGCTTTAAAAGACAAGCGGCCGATTGGTTTATAAATGTCCGGGGAACCCTCAACAATAATTTCCATACCAATTTCAAATGCAATTCCGCTGACTCGGTAATCGCTTTTCCACATCAAGCAATTAAGAATGCTTTTATCCTTGTTGTCTTTTAAGGAAAAATAAATAACATTTTCTCTGGTATCCAAACTGCTAATTTCGCCTTGAACCCGGGCTTTTTGTTGACGCAATTGGCTGTTTAATAAATCCAAATATCTACTCACAGAAAATGGCTCTTTGCCAGTTTTGTTTTTCTGGTTCTCGTTTTCCCGCTCTGCAATTTCATGGTTCGCGTTTTCTTGGTTTGCGATTATTTTTTTTCCATGTTTTTGCTCCCTTATCAATTTTTGTAATAAATTTTCATTTTCCATAAATTTTAATAATCTAAATTTTTTTTGTCTTTGTTAGTTGTCAAATATCCCGCCCTTGCCAATGTTACGGCGGGCAAGCAAATGTTAATTGTCAAATGTTAAATGTCAAATGTTTTTTATTTTTTCGTCCATTTGCACCCGATTTTATTTTCTCGCGCCTGTTTTTCGGCATTAGAAATTTCTTTATGATATTTAATATTTTCAGGAAAAAAATAAGCTACTGCTAATCCATTTTTTGTTAATTCCAAGCTTACATTTGAGCCATTAACAAATACATATCTCAAATACCGGCAATACTTGTCTAAATTTTCCTCTCCTTTTTCTAATTTCACTTCTTGATTTAAAATCAATTCTTCCAATTTATTTTTTGCCCCGTCATAGCAAGGATAATTTTTTTCATCTGCGTTAATGCCTAAAATCCGCACCGAATAACCGCCCTCAATTAAAAAAGTGTCTCCATCAATAATTTTAGTGGCTAATTTAATTGCATTGTCAGCCAGCTCGGGTATGTTTTCGCATTTTTGATTTTTGGGTAATACTGGTGTTTCCTTTTCGGACAAGGTTGACATCTCTTTTTTTGGCAAGAATGCTCTGTCCTTTATTTTTCCTAATTTTTCTTTTTCCATTTTAATCACGGAAAAATAAATCATTCCTTCCATAATTAAAATTCCCGCAACAATCGCCAAAACTATTTTGTTTTTCCGTAAATTTTTTTTCATAAATTTTCAATAGGTTTTTATGGAGCACTTTGACCCTGCTTTGCCGCAAGCCCCGCCCTTTAGGGCGGGGAGGTTGACAAATTTTGTAATTCAAAATTAAAAATTCAAAATTGATTCGAAATCAACCCTACGGGGAGTCTTGAACTTCGTTCAATCCAGCAAAATTAGAAATTTAAAATTTTAAAACCAAAAAGCTACAAGCTAAAAAGCTATCCGTGGGAGCGTTCATAAAAATTGTAAATTACTTATGGCGGGTTAGGTTACCCAATATTTTTCTTTTGTCATTTCATCTCTTTTTGTTTCTATTTTTTCAATTTCTTTTTTAGATGATTCAGTTAATTTTTTCAGCTCTTGCTCAGACATTTTACCTAAACATTCAATTTCTTTTTCTAAAAATTCTTGATCATTTTTTTCAGGGTCAATAAGGACTTGATCTAAAAGGCAGGAAAGAATTTGTCCTACTTTGGGTCCGGGAGAAATTTTTAAAATTGTCATTACATCGTTGCCGGAAACTTTTAGCATATGAGGCGAAATAGGGTCTTGCGAAACCTTTTCAAAAAGATATTTTAAATGTCTTAATTTATAAGGTTCCGCTTTTGGCACGCCAGAACCGATTCTATCCGCTTGCCGCACTTTTAAAAGTTCTAAAATGTTTTCCTTGCCTACTTTTTTTAAAAGACGCCTAACAGACGAGTCGCCAACTTCGTCTACATTATAGTAAAACAAATGATACCTTACTAATTTGACAATTTTATCGCTATCTTTTTTGGGAAATTTTAAACGGCTTAAAATTTGTTCTGTGATTTTTGCCCCCACAACTTCGTGATTGTAAAAAGTAGAGTCAAGTCCTTCTCCTTGTTTTACGCGCGGTTTTCCAACATCGTGAAGCAAAGCGGCAAATCGCGTTGCCATAGAAAATTTTTTTTGACACGCAAAATTTAAACTCAACAAACTATGTTGATAAATTTGATAAATATGATGTTTGTTTTGGGTATTATTAAACCCTTGCTCTAATTCTGGGATTATGTAATGAAGAAGATTTTTTTTACGCAAAATTTCTATGCCCTTTGCTCCATTTTGGGACTTTATTATTTTGAGTAATTCATCGCGGATTCTTTCTTGGGAAACATAAGAAAGCAAACCAGCGTTTTTTTGAATAGCTTGTTCGGTTTTTTCTTCTATTGTCCAGATTTTAGCGTCAAGACAAACAGCAAACCTGATTGCTCTCATTATTCTCAAAGCGTCCTCATTGAAACGATTTTCTGGCTCGCCCACTGCTTTGATAATTTTATTTTCCAAATTTTTTTGTCCGCCAAAAGGATCAATAATTTTAAAATTCCCATGCTCAATAAACAATGTCCCTTTTTTATTTTTTGGAATTTGGAGCTTGGAATTTTTTTGAGATTTATTTGCAATTTGCAATTTGCAATTTGCAATTTGCAATTCCACATCTATTGCCATTGCGTTTACGGTAAAATCGCGGCGAGCCAAGTCCTGCTCAATGGTTTTTGCCCATTTTACCTCATCAGGGTGTCTTTTGTCTGTGTATTTTTCCTCTGTTCTGAAAGGAGTTATTTCAATCTCCATATATTCCGGTTCAGGTTGGCTTTCTTGTTCTTCTGAATTTTCAGAAAAAATTTTAGGAAATGATTTTTTTGATTTTTCTATCAGAACCGTGACCGTGCCAAATTTATTATTTGAAAAACTTTTTAAGAAAATTTTGCCGATTTCTTCTGGCTCGGCATTAGTGGCAATATCCCAGTCCTCTGGCTCCGCGCCTCGCAAAATGTCCCTGACGCAACCACCCACAATATAGGCATCAAAGCCTTGGTTTTTTAATTGTTCAATAACAAATTTTACTTCTGAAGGAATTAACATAGATTATTAAACGCAACCTGCCCGCAATGCTTCGCCCGACCGCAACGATGTAGCAACTTCGAGCGGGCCTGCCCGCATTGCTACGCCCGCCTGCAACGCTTTGCGTAGCAATGCGGGCAGGCAAAGCGTTGCAGGCGGGAGCAAAAAATGAATTTTGAATTTAGAATTTTGAATCAAATTCGAATGAACGAATTTTAAAATTAGAGCATTCCTGGGATGCACTTGAACGCTTAATTTGAAAACAAAAGGAGAGTATGTCTCCTTTTTCTCGCTCGCTTGGGTCAATTAAATCAGCAAGATTATTGTTTGCCAAATTATTCCCAGACCAAATATAGCCATTATAAAATATAATAATGGCTTGGGGATATTTAAGGAATAAGCTGGTTTTTCTTCTCCCATTTTTTTGGCTTTTAAATAGCAAAGTATAATCGTTATTCCGGAACAACCCAAAGAAAGAGCGCCGCTGATACCAATAAGCTGAATAAAGGAAGTTGTTTTGCTTAAAAAAATAAAAAAAGGCAAGAATAAAGCCAATGCCCAAGAAAAAAATTTATTTATGCCAAAGTCAAAAATATAAATTCTTTTTAAAGTAAGTCCAATGTTTAAGAAAGAAGTGGTGATTGATAATGTCCCAAAAATTGTTCCCAAAAGTAATATCCCTGGGCCTAAAAAATTTCCTAAGCCCAAAATAGCGTTTTCTGTGATATTTTGGCCAGCCACTCCAACTGCTGTTAAAGTGAATAAAAGGTAGAGAAAGAAAGGAATGGCTGTCCCGCAAATTATAGCTTTTTTCAGTAAATGTTTTTCTTTTTCCAAAATATCTTCCATTGATGGAATAATCAATTCTCCGCTTAAAGCAAATAAAATTACTCCGAATGGAAGAAAAAATTGAGAAATGTCAAAAGTAAAAAAATTTTGAACATTTATTTTGGGAAAACCAAAAAAAGAAATAATGATTATTACAGCAAAAAGAAAAAAGCTCATCAAAAGTTCAATTTTGCCTATTGTTTTAAGTCCTGCCAAAATTGCCAAGGCGCAAACAAAGAAAAAAATTATGCTGTAGACAAAAGGGCTTGCGGAAAAAATTGGAGAGAAAATAGTGTGTAAAAAATTGCCAATAATGAGCAAATAAGCGGTCAATGCGCTATAAAGCCCAAGCGCGCCGACAATAAAAACAATATACTTCCATTTTTTTCCAAAATAAAGTTCTGCATAGCCAGCTAAATAATGACTTTTTTTTGTTCTTAACGCGACTTCGCCATAGCAGAGATTTAAAATAAGAACGATTATTCCCAAAAAAAACAAATAAAAAATTCCCGGGAAAAATCCAAAACGAGCAATAACATAAGGAATGCCAAAGACTCCCGCCCCAACAATGGTGCCGATTAAAATAGCCACAGCATAAAAAAAATTTTTAGACATATAACAAAGCGCAAAACGAAAAGCGCAAAACGAAAAATAAAAGAAAACTAAAAAGTCAAAACGCAACCTGCCCGCAATGCTTCGCCCGACCGCAACGACGTAGCAACTTCGGGCGGGCATAGCGATGTAGGCGGGAGCAAAATACAAATTCCGTCGGCACCCGAAGCAAAACCCCGCCAACCTACTCTCAAAGAGCAGAACCCAACAAAAAAGTTTTCTTTCCTTTTAGAAAAAAAATCACGAGCCAAATTAAAAAATGCAAAGAAAACTTTTTTGCGAAATACCGAGCGAAGCAAGCGGCGGTAGGGTGAAGCGAGACAACTAATCAACTTTGGTGGACGATGCTGGACTCGAACCAGCGGCCTCGTCGATGTGAACGACGCGCTCTAACCAGCTGAGCTAATCGTCCGAAGAGATAGCTATTAGTGTGAAAGTGCGGTGCGTTACTGTTGAAGCTAACTGCCCAAAATTTTTGTTGGACAAGCTAAAAAAGAGTTTTTAGCGTTGATTATGCTCTCCATTCCGCAAAAATTTTTTACTCAATATCAATTCCCATGTTGTCAGCAGTTCCTTTAATAATTTTCATCGCTTCATGGATGTCTTCAGTATTTAAATCAGACATTTTTTTCAAAGCAATTTCCTCTAATTGAGCTTTGGTGATTTTGCCTACTTTTTTTGTATTTGGAATTCCTGACCCCTTTTCAATTCCCGCCGCTTTTTTTAAAAGCTCAGAAGTTAAAGGGGTTTTTAAAATAAAACTAAAACTCCTGTCTTCAAAAACAGTGACCTCAACTGGAATAATAAACCCCGCTTGATCTTTTGTTGCGTCGTTAAATTTTTGACAGAAATCTCCAATATTTACTCCGCGCGACGCCAAACTCGGACCAACTGGAGGAGCTGGGTTAGCCCTCCCTGCTGGTATATGAAGTTTTACTATTGCTGTTATTTTTGCCATATTTTAAAAAAATAAAAAATAAAAAATCAAAATGTAACCTGTCCGCAATGCTTTGCCTGCCCGCAATGCTTCGCATAGCGTTGCAGGCGGGCATAGCGATGCAGGCGGAAATGACAATGTAAAATTTAAAAATTTAAAAAATAAAGCGGAGCAAAAAAGAATTTTATATGACTGGGGAAGTCGGGGCGGGCTTGTTCTCACATAAAATCCTTTTTTGCGGAGCGTTCTTAAATATTTTATAATTTTTTAATTTGAAGAGAATCAACCTCAACAGGCGTATCTCGTCCAAA
>JAHJSK010000046.1 GCA_018830365.1 Patescibacteria group bacterium
CCCGCCAAAGTTTTGCTTCGCAAAATTTAGGCGGGCGAGTGCCGAAAATACACCCCAGAAAATACTTTTTGACCTTGAATTACGAAATGTAAGATTTCAAGAGACCCGACCTCTCTAACTTTCAACTTTCAACTTTCAACTTTCAACTATTAAGAGGTCGGGTCTCTCCACGCTTAAAGCATTTCGTAATTCAAGGTTTTTCAAAACCCCACCAAATGTACGGGGTTTATTTTTTAATTGGATAAATAGCAATCGCGGAAGCGCAGGACTCGCTAATAAAAATATTTAATCCCCCTAGGGGATGACATTTATGAATCTGATAGGGGGTTAAGTCCATTTGACTCTCAAAAAATACCTCGGAGTGTGCGCCGGGAAAATTGGTATCTGTTATTTTGTGCTCAAAAAGAGCAACCATACAATCCCCCTCAATGTAAATGGATTTAATCTTGTTATTAAAATCAACATTTTTTGGCGTTTTCTCGCTTCCATCTGCATTTAATTTATGTACTTCCTTATCAGCAGGAACATTTTTGGGATTGTAAATAGGAATCGACGATGAGATACTCAATTCAAGAGCGGCATATGCAATCCAGCGATGCTCTTCATATTCTGGTAATTGCGCTTGTTCATTAACATATGCCAAACACTCGCCGCTATATTGCTTGCCAGTGCAAAGCCAAACTCGCTTGCAAACTGTCGGATCATCGCTTATCTCTCTAATCGTAACCGAGGACGCTTCTTTTTGATTTATGTGTCCGTATTTTCTTGCGCCGCCATATGCGAAAACGAGAGAGTCAACAAAAATTCTCTCCGAATAAGAAGGGACACTTCCAGCTTCCACTTCGCTATCGGAATTTCCCTTTTCCATTTCTCTAAACCGCTTTTCAAAAAATATTTTCAAATTTCCGCTATAATTGTCTTTTTCATGCAAAACAGCGATATAATCATTGTCCGCGCCATTTTTTATTTCAATTCTTTGGGCCGCATCATTAAAAGCAGTGTCGGACTTAGTAAAATCCTTGTCAGTATTTAGATATTGCTCTTCGCCTGGTTTGCCAGCGTAAAGATAAACCCCGGGGCTAATGTCCCTTATTTCAAAAGACATTGGCGGGTGAGCAACATCACCGCTACCATTGTGCGCGGAAGGATTAGAACAAGAAGTGAATCCCGGAATTTCCGGCACAAAATAGTCAATACTGCTCTTAAAATTTGCTGGGAGTACTTCAATTATTGTTATGTCGCCACCTTGAATAGGAACAGGAGTATTAGCTATATCTATCAACCCATCATTTTTTAGCTGTCCGTCAATAGTATATTCTGCTATTTTGTCGCCTTTAAAATTTTTGTTGCTGTAAGCAACAACTTTAAAGTTTTCCGAGCCCGACAAGAATCCAATATATTTTAATTTAAAATTGCTAAAGGTTGTCGTTGCCATAGGGCAATCGTGAGCAGTATCACTGGCGTCTCTTTTACGTTCAAACTCCCCAAAAG
The DNA here is from genome assembly GCA_018830365.1 of Patescibacteria group bacterium. Taxonomy (GTDB): domain Bacteria; phylum Patescibacteriota; class Minisyncoccia; order Minisyncoccales; family CG1-02-41-26; genus PFMI01. Next base: position 1,492 of record JAHJSK010000046.1, read on the forward strand.
TTGTTTCAGAATTCCAGAGTTTGTAATTTTGCGCGTCAGCCATTCTCTGTGGGAGATAAATAGCTTGTCCCTTGGCAACAATTTGCTCCACGCTATCTCCATTACGCAATCCTCCTCCCACCCCCACCTTTCCGCTTAATCCTTCTTCCGTCAATAAAATCACTCCTTGATTGACCGTGGTTTTTTCCAATTTTAAAACAGTTAACTGCGGGTTAAGCGTAACCATTATTAAATAAGAAGCAAATAAAATCAAAAGACCCAATCCTGCTTTCCATATTCTACCCTTGGCTTCCCCTGTTGCGCCTGGGTTGCCAGTAGAGGAAAGATACAAAAACCCCGCGTAAATCAAAGAAAGAAACGCGGCAATCGCGCCGATAATAATTGCCCAGCTAGCAAAATATTTGATCGCGTCGCCAAGAGAAGAGTCGGAAGTGACATTTAATGATGTGCCCGGCACTTCGGGATAATCATAATCCAAGCCAGCGGCAACAATAAAATTAAAACTAAAAAAAAGAGAAACAAAAGAAACAAAGGCGACCACAAAAAAGATTTTTTTGGAATAATTGTGAAGCATAAATTAGCTTGTAGCTTATTAGCTTGTAGCTTATTAGCTAATGGCTAAAAAGCTAAAAAGCTAAAAAGCTAATTAAGCGGCTTTGGCGCAATCACCACCCTTCTTTCTCTCCCTTCGCCCCGACTCTCTGAAACAACATCCTGTCTTCCTTGCAAAGCGAGATGAATAATTCTTCTTTCAAAGGAAGACATAGGGGACAGGGCTTTTTCTTTTCCACTGTTCGCCGCTTCATCCGCGATATTTTTTGCCATTTCTTCTAAAAAACTGATTTTATTTTTTTTATATTCATTAACATCAAGGTCAATAAAAACCCTTTCTTCTAATTGCTTGTTAATAATTCGCGCCAAAACATATTGTATGTCGCTTAAAATCTGGCCATTTTTGCCAATGAGAATTTCCGGAGTAACGCTGTTTATTTGAAAAGAAATTAAATCACCCTCTATTTTTAGATTTTGAATCGTGTCTTTTCCACCCATTTTTTTGAAAAATTCCTCTATTGTTTTTTTTATTTTTGTGTCTCTATTCATGAATTAAGAATTATGAATTAAGAATTATGCTGGACGCTTTTTAGCGGACTCCCCGTAGGGTTGATTACAAATTATTTTTACACTTTACACTTTACACTTTGCGCTTTTATTATATATTGCTCTACGCAGGAAAACAAGGAGCTGGTTGCCCAGTAAAGGGAAATGAGCGATCCTAAATGCAAAAGGAAAAAAAATGTTATAAATGGCAAAACATAAATAACTTGCGTTTGCATTATTTGAGCAAATTTTTCTTTTCCATCTTCTTTTCCACCACTGCTTTTTGTCATGGAAAAAGAAATTTTTGATTGGATAAATTGAAATACTCCAGCCAAAAAAGCCAGCAAAAAACTGGGCTTACTTAAATTAATCGCGCCTAAAAATGTTAATTCTATGGCGGCAAAATGAGGAACAAAACTATAAAGATTCGGACCTAAAATATTTTCACCTATGCCGTTTAAAAAAATTTGATATAAGGCGATAAAAATCGGCAGCTGTAAAAGCAAAGGCAAGAGAGAGGAAAAAGGATTGATTTTTTCTTTTTGGTAAAGTTCAAGAAGAGCTTGGGATTGTTTTTGCGCGTCCTCCTTGTATTTTTTTTGAATTTCTTTTATTTTTGGCTGGAGTTCAGCCATAACTTTTTGGGAACGAGCGGCGCTCAAAGAAAGCGGAGAGAGCGCCAATCTAATAATTAAAGTAAAAACAATAATCGCTATCCCAAAATCATGGAACGGCAAATAAGCGTAAAGTAAAATCAAGATATTCAGCAATGGCTGATATAAAACCGTATTAAAAAATGTTATTAAAAAATTCATACAATCAATAAAAAGCTAAAAAGCTACAAGCTAATAAGCTACAAGCTGCCCTTTTTTAAAAGTTTTTCCACTGCTTGTTTTATTTCCCAAAATTTTTTTTCTTCTATTCCTTTTTTCGTAAAAAAAATAATATCTTTACCCGATCTTATTTTATCTAAATTGGCTCTTACTGCTTCGCGAAGCCATCTTTTTATTTTATTCCTTACAGTCGCTTTTTTAGAAATTTTTTTGGAAACAACAAACCCCACTCTTGTTTGAGCCAAATCATTTTTTGCCTCTTTTAAAGACAAAAAAAAAGAATGAGAAAATTTTCCTTGTCTAATTACTTTTGTAAAGTCCTTGTTTTTTTTTAACCTGTTTTTTTTTGGCAACATTAAGTATGGGGAATTATGGGTTTAGAATATCGCTGGACAATCTAAATGGCGAGACTTCTTGTGGAGTTGGTTTATAATTTTCAATTTTCAATTTTCAATTTTCAAATCCCAATGAAATTCCAATTCACCCTGTTAAATTCCGTAAGGCGGAAATTTTACTGAAAGTAAAATTATTTAACAGGGTAAATCAATTTTCAAACAATTTCTAAAAAGCTACAAGCTAAAAAGCTATGGATTATTTTGTGCCTTGTGTTTTGACTTTATTCTGGTCAATTAAACGGTTAATTTTTTTCTTCCCTTGGTTCTCCTTCGGTTAAGAATTTTTTTTCCGCTCTTTGTTTTTTGTCGCGCCATAAAGCCGCAAGTTCTTTGTCTTTTCTTTTTTTTTGGTTTATAAGTAATGCTCATTTTTTTTGACTTGTCCGCCTTCATATAGATGTTAGGCACGGACAAAATTTAAACCTTTAATCTAAACCTTTACCCGCGCCAATTTCTACAATTATTGGTGTGGGGATTTTACCATATAATAGACCTTTTTTTATTTTAATCAAGAAAAATCCCTCACCTTTTTTCCTTTGGGAAAAAGGTGAGGGATTTAATTAAAAAATCCGCTACTTTTTTTTAAGTAATAATCCTCTTTTTTTGCATTATTATTGCTTGTTTTTTAGATTTTTCGTGGTCATAACCCAAAAGATGCAAAATGCCATGGATTAAAACACGCGTAAATTCTTTTTCAAAAGTAATATTTATTTTTTGCGAATTTTTTTTAACTTCCCGCAAGCAGATAATAATTTCTCCTAAATTTTCTATTTGCTCCAATCCTTTTACAAAAAAATCATTTGAAAATTCACAAAAAGACAAAATATCTGTTGTCTGATTTTTATTGCGATATTTTTTATTTAATTTTCGCATTCTTTCTGTTCCAACAAGAGCGATTGAAAGAGTATTGCTTTTTGTTTTCTTTTCTGTTTTTAAAACAACGCTAACAATTTTTTTGACAAAATTTTGATCAATCCGAGTTTTTGTCAAATTATTTATCTCTATCATAATTTAATCTTTAAACAAAGCCGATTAGCATGGCTATGCGCGGTGACCAGATATGCAATTTTTCTCTCCGAGAAAAATTGCTTTGGCGACTCGCCTCGCTTCGCGGGCGAAGCGGGGACATAGCAATTGGATGATTAATTTACCCTGTTAAATAATTCGCCTTTGGCGAATTGCCCCTCAGGGCATTTAACAGGGTGAACCTCGTTAAATAATTCGCCTTTGGCGAATTGCCCCTCAGGGCA
>JAHJSK010000047.1 GCA_018830365.1 Patescibacteria group bacterium
AATTTTTGGGTCATAAAAATATTAGCACCACGCAAATTTATACCCATATGACCAACAAACATCTTCGCGAAATCCACCGTAAATTTCATGGCGGAAGAATTTGAAAGAAACCACAAACTATAAACTACTCACTACAAACTATTTTTAATTTCCAATGCTGGTTTTTCAAGATTGTGCTGAACTATCATTCCAACACCAAAAGACAAAAGCACTAAAAGAGTAATTATTAAGCATAATAAAATATTATTAAATTCGCTCTTGAAAAATTGTTTTAAGTTTGATAACATATGTTTGGAAGTTGATAGTTGATAGTGATTGATAGTTGATGGCTTTGACATTTGAACTTCTTGTCCCATTTAGCGATTTTCCGTAGGGCTTATTATGAATTTTGAATTTCCAATTTTGAATAAATTGCAACCCTACGGAGAGTCCGCCAAAAGGCGTCCAGCAAAATTCGAAATTCTAAATTCATTTTAAAAGGCGAGACTCCCCATAGGGTTGCAATTAAAAATATAAAATAACACATAAACACTATGGCACATACAAAGGCAAAAGGCACTTCAAAATTAGGAAGGGACTCTAGACCGCAATATCTGGGAATTAAAATAACTGACGGTCAAAAAGTAAAAACAGGAATGATTATCATTCGTCAAAGAGGAATGAAATTTTTGGCTGGAAAAAATGTTGGAGTTGGAAAAGACCACACCCTGTTTGCTCTAAAACAAGGCGAAGTTAAATTTAGAACAAAAAGGAAAACAAAATTTGATAATTCTCAAAAAATAGTAAAAGTAGTTAATGTACTTTGAATTACGAAATATCTCAAAAAAGGAGAGACCCGACCTCTTTTAATTTAACCTGTCTGCCGACAGGCAGGTCTGTTTTTTTATTCGGTTTTAGAGAGGTCGGGTCTCTTTAAATCTTGCATTTCGTAATTCAAAATTTTGTGGAAATGTGGAAATTTGAGACCTGCTTTAATGAATTCTTTAAATAATGGATGAGGTCGCAATGGTTTTGATTTGAATTCCGGATGAAACTGCGTCCCTATAAAAAAGGGATGTTTTTTAATCTCCACAATTTCAACCAAATTTCTTTCTGGATTAATTCCAGCCATTATCAGCCCTTTTTTTTCCAAAATTTGCTGAAATTCACTATTTAATTCATAGCGATGGCGATGCCGTTCCGAGATAAGGGAAGCGCCATACGCACGGTGGCTTATAGTGTTGGGCATTAATTTGCAATCATACGCTCCCAGCCGCATTGTCCCTCCATAATTTTTTTTGTTTAATTTTTCTTTTTGGTCCAGCATTACATCAATTACCATTTGATATTGACAACTCCCCTCTTTCGTTTTCTTATTAAAAAATTCTCTTGAAATAGCTTTTTTAATTCCGCAAACATTTCTGGCAAATTCAATTACTGCTAATTGCATTCCCAAGCAAAGTCCTAAAAATGGAATTTTTTGTGTCCGACAAAATTCAATAACTTTTATTTTGCCCTCTACTCCCCTGCTCCCAAAGCCGCCAGGCACAATAATGCCATTAAACTTTTTCAGCTCTTTTAGTTTTTGCGGAGAATTTTCATATTTTTCAGCGTCAAGCCAGCTAATTTTCGGCTCTGCTTTAAAAAAATAACTTGCGTGTTTTATTGCTTCAATAACAGAAATATAAGAATCCATCAAAGTAAAATCGCCGCTTTTAAAATATTTGCCCACTACTCCTATGTTTATTTCTTTTTGAGGATTTTTAATAACCGTGACCAACTTTTTCCAATCTTTCAAGTCCTTTTTTCTGGCTCTTAACCCGAATTTTTTTAAAATCCGATTGCCCAAATTTTCTTTTTCAAAATTAACCGGAATTTCATAAATTGATTTAATATCAGGAGCGGAAACAATGTCCAGTTCTTTAACATTGCAAAAAATAGATATTTTCTTTTTTCTCGGAATGTCCAAAGGAAACTGCGCGCGCGCCAATATTATATCTGGCTGAATGCCCGCCATATTCAAAGACCTTACAGCGTATTGAGTGGGTTTTGTTTTCATTTCGCCTATCATTGCGGGAATAGGCAAATAACTCACCAAAACAAAAAGAACATCCTTTGGATGTCGCAATTTTAATATGCGAGCCGCTTCTAAAAACAAAAGGTTTTGATATTCCCCTACTGTGCCTCCAATTTCAATTAAAACAAAATCGGTCTTTGTTTTTTTGACCACTTTTTGAATGCGAGAAATTACTTCTTCTGGAATATGCGGAACCACTTCTACACATTTTCCCTTGTATTCTAAATTCCTTTCTTTTTCAATCACTGCTTGATAAATTTTGCCTGTGGTTATGTAATTATCAGTAATAAGGTCTTGGTCTAAAAATCTTTCATAGTTGCCAAGATCTTGGTCGCATTCAGCGCCATCATTAGTGACAAAAACCTCTCCATGCTCAATAGGATTCATTGTGCCGGCGTCAACATTAATATAGGGGTCAATTTTGATTGCCGTGATTTTAAACCCTTTGCTTTTTAAAATACTTCCAATAGAAGCCGTGGCAACTCCCTTGCCAATGCCAGACATTACTCCGCCAACAATAAAAATATACTTTGGCATAAAAAATTAAAAATTACAATCACAAACGCTAATTAGATTTTGAAATTTATTTCTTTTTTTAATACCCCGCCGACCGCAACTTTTTTATTCTTTTTAATACCTCGTAGCTCTGTTGCGAGGTGGTCCTAAATTCTACTCTGAAATGCAACTTTTTCTTTAAAAATGTCCCTTAAAAATTATTTAATTTTTCAGAAAGGCGCTAAATGACCTGCGTTCGATGACGGGGACTCAAATGATAGAAACATCAATTTCATATTATTCACATTAGTTACATTCCCTAATTTGGGCTACTATGTCTAATAAATTTTTAACCAACTTATGTGGATTATATTTCCTACTACCAAATTCATAGACTTTTTCCCTATCGAGTTTGAGACAATACTTTACAGCTTCTGACAAATATAGTGGTATTTCGTCTTCGACTATCTTGCTTGCATCTATTACTTTGCCAAGTTTATCGTCGTCCACGGCCTCACAAATAGCGTCATTGCCAACCCATGTCATTCCAGCTATCGGCACACCACAGGATAAAATCTCTCCCAAAACTCCCGCCCCAGCCTCTGAATAATTTTTATCAAGAGTGTAAATTGCACAAGATGCTTTTGTTATTATATCCATTTTTTCAGAACCGAATTTTACCCCCAACATTTTGACATTGTCAGATTGAAACTTTTCTTTATAAAATTCAAAATATTCTGGTTGATATATTGTTTTTCCTAATATATAGAGTGGAATACCTAATATTTTTGATACCTCTACGGCATAGTGCGGAGCTTTATCTTTATCAATTCTACCTATCCAGAGAAGATAATTTTCTGATTTTTTTATAAAATAGGACTCTTCATTAACGCCACCATGAAAAAGTAAGGCCTTTATTGGTTTTTGATCCTTGTAGTCCCTCATCATTTGTTCTGAATAGCAAAAAAGAATTTTTTTCTTTCCGTCAAAACATACTTTTTTATAAGAATAAGGGTGGAGCTGATAACTGATTAAAATATCCGCGCATTTTTCAAAAGGTATGACCCATTCATCCTTATCAAAATATTCATGGCCAGCAAATAAGTAGTCAAACTTGCCATATTTTTCTAGAAATTCATCACAATTCTTAGAATTTAATCTTTTTGGAAAGTATTTTGCCCTTGGCACATATTCAGGCAACCATAGCGGCCCTGCTATAACAACTTTAAAATCTTCCAATTCAGACGCCGTTTTTGCAAAATGCCAAATTCGCTTTTCTGAGCTTCCAAAACCAAAACTAGGAAATGTATAGCCCTTGGGATTGTCATAATCGCAAACAATTAATTTTTTCTTTTTCATATTAAATTACTGACGAATTTTGATGTGAGAATCTGCTTTTTATTATTCTCGCCAAAAATAAATGCCTTTCCTGCCATTTCTACTATATTGCCGCCTATTATTATTCCTGAATTTTCAGGTAGAGCAATTATTTGAGAATTAATTTTTTGAACAGATTTGAAAATTTTTTCATCAAAAGTTTCTTCGTAATGACATATTACTGACTGACCACCCAACAGATTTAACCCATTAAAACATGAATAGTCATTATCGTTTTCTTCTTCGACTGTTCTTATGTCTTTTCCCAAAACAATAGCTCCTGCGCTACCGCCATAAAATATTCCACCTCTTTTGATATAGTCAATTATTTTTTTTCCCACATTCTCTCTATAAATATAATCAAGTAATTTATAAGTATTTCCACCTCCTATATAAATAGAGTCGTATGTTTCAAAATCAGGAATTTCATCATTTTCAAACAACATTGTAAAATCTATATCTTTTTCTCCCGAATGATTAGATATAACGGTTGAAAACCAATCATAACAGGCCTCAAAACCAATTTTAGTTCTATTTAATGCTATCGGGATATATAAAATTTTGGTATTATTTTTCAATAAAGAAAAATATTTTTCATCAAGATTAAAACTCATTTCAATATTGCCACCGCCAGATAAAATTATATAACCTTTATTCATTTTATTGTTTCTAATATTTTAGCAACTAATTCTTTGGGTAAGGAAAAACTTACTTGATGTAAAAATTTAGTCGTATTTTGATTTATGTCTGCGTAAATATCAATTTTTTCTATTTTTCGTAATTTTGACAAAAATAGACCATTAAAATTTCTATCATTTTCTAATTTAATTATTTCTATAATATCTTTTTCGCTTACACTAAATTTATAACCCCATTTTTCCCAATTTTCATAAGATAAATGGATTAATTCAGCAACATTCATACCCATTCTCTGATTTCTAAAAACAAACCTTTTTGAAAATTGTCTAATTCTGTAGCCATGATCATGATTAGATGGTTTAATCCCGTCTCCCACTATCAAAACCATGCTTCTTACACAATCTATTATAGAAGTTATTTTATCTTTATCTTTGTCTATTTTATTTACATAAAAATTTTTATATTCTGGCAAATAATATTTATCCTTTCCAATTGCCCAATTCAACCTTTCCACTCCAAAACCAATATCCGCGATAGAAACTTTTTCATTTTCTGTAATTGGATAATCATAAATATAAATACACTCTCCTATTTCAATATTATTAAAATACACCTTCAAAAAAACATTACTAAATTTTTTATCGCCCCATTTAACAGAAGAATCTTTGGCAACAAATTTCAAGTCTCGAGTATTAACGCCTTGGTTCAAAATTAATTTTATAAATTTATTACATAAGGCAATAAATTCATCAGGAGTGGTGTCAATAGATTCAACTGAAAAATTAATAAAAGAAGTTGAAGTTCCTTCCTTTACTTTATCTATAAATTGGCTTCTTATAACAGGTTGAGCAATTGCAAATTGTTCTTTTTTAAAATTACCTTTTTCTCTAAGAATTGTTTCTATATGTTGAACTCCAGCACTGGTAAAAAATGTCGTGTCGCCTTTCGGACGACATATTTTATCTGGTTTTACAATTTTAGCACTTTCAAAATATCTAAATAATGTTTCTGGACTATCTATGGATGTTTTTTCGAGACGTTCAGCATTTGTATTATCAACTAATAAATCTGCTTCTAATTTTAAAAATTTTTTTGATTCCGATTCATTGTCGGCAACCAATTTAAGATTTTTTAAAATAAAATCCCTGTCACATTTAATGCTTTCTTGATTTTTTGATTCAATATTTTCCATTTAACAAATTATAATTTTCCCTTCTAAAATAGATTTAGTAATTTCGGGTATTTGTTTTATTTCATCTTTAATGATTTGTTTTAATTCATTCTCGAGGCGAAAACCAAGTGGAACATTTACGGCAACAATCCATGGATCTAATAAATTCCTGCCGCTTTGACTTACCAAATATACTTCATTTTCAATTCTAAATTTATCATAAATTTTATTGGCTAAATCAAAAGCGGCAACATAATATATTTTTCCTACGTGATAAATGGGGTTTTTACCGCACGATCCCTCCATACTCATTGGTTTTGTCGGAGATATTAATTTATTGACGCGATTGCCCCGGCCAGCCAAACCCTCATCGCCACTTTCTATTGACGAACCGATTGCCGTAAGATACAACTCAGCCAATTCGTAATTATCTCTGGTATTTATATGTAACTCATAATTTTTAATTTCGTTATCTGTAATAATCTTATTAATAAATTTTCTTGATTTAGACAAATTTTCAATATATTCATTAAGGTTGTTAACATAATTCGCAACCTGCGGTATGCAAATCGTAAAATAAAACTTGTCTAAATTTCGAATCGCCATAATTTTTATATCGTTTCCTATCCACCTATTATCTGTTTTGTACTCATTAGAATTCAACGCATTCTCAATTTTTATACCAACTTTTTCTAAAAGAGAAGAAGGCGCATAACCAACACCCAGGGATGTATCATTTGATCTTAGTTTATTTAGTTCCGGTAAATCGGCTAAGCTGTCCGGTTCAAACCATTTTTGCCGAGCGTTCTTTCTTGCTTCTTTTTCGTATGTTTTTCCCGGACTGCTCTGCGTGCTAAGGTTGAGATGAAAATCTAATTCTTTGTCAGGATCAATCAAGGGTAAATAGACACGAAAAAATTCCTTGGTCCAATTAACCAATAATTTTCTAGTTGGGATTTTTTTATTTCCAAATTTTGATGATATTCTCCCATTAATTAATACTCTTATCGGACTTGTTAAATAACCCTTGCCAAAAGCGACATAAGACGAACCCCCCAATAAACCAACTTTATCAAAATTATGATGAAGCACAGCTCCAAATTTCTCTACTGAATATTTAGAAAAACTTAAAGAAAGATGTTCAGCAAGTTTGTCTGATAGAGTATCTGGATGACCAGTTCCCTTGCGTTCAATAATTTCTATTTCTTTTTCCTTGCTAAAATCTTTTAGTGCAATAATAATATTCATAAGACCTATTGTAAAATAATTAAAACTTGAAGTAAGTTAAAACTTTTCATTAAAATCCGCAAGATACCCATCCGCTCCGTCGGCAAGGATTTCTATTTTTCCTCTGTTATGATTATTTTTATTTCTGCTTCTAAATTATGAGGAAATTTAATTTTAACCGGAAATTCTCCCATTTCTGCCAAAGGTTTTTCAAGTTCAATTTTAGCTGTTCCAATATCACATTTCATTTCTTTTAATCGCTTGGAAATTTTTTGTTCCGTGATTTTTTCAAAAATCTGATTGTTTTCCCCTGTTTTCATTTTAAATTCCACTTCTAATCCGTCAATGCGAGAAATTAAATCCGTGATTTTTTCAAATTTTTTTTCTGCTTTTTTAATCTCTTTTTCTTGTTGTTCCTTCGCCCATATTATGGTTTTTTCATCAGCTATTTTGGCTAATTTTTGAGGAATCAAATAATTCCTGGCAAAACCAGATTTTACTTCTTTAATTTCGTATTTTTTACCTATTTTTTTAATGTCTTGGAGTAAAATAATGCGCATATTTTAACAAACTCAAAACTCAAATGTCAAAGCTCAAAACCTATCTTAAAACTTAAATCTTTTAATTTTGGTATTTTCTCAACCCCTTTAAAAATTCAGCTGTAAATTTGTTCGCTTTCAACAAAAAATAACAGAATCAATGCTTTGTATTAGTTTTAACATTTACGTTTTGGTTTTGAGTTTTGAGTTTTGACATTTGAGATATTCATTTTATCTTCTCACATTTGACTTATGATTTCAAGCGCCTTGTCCAACTGAGGATCCTTCCCGTCTCCCCAATCTTTTTCCGTAAGCGCAACTTCTATGTCTGGCAATAATCCTTTTTCATCAATGGACTCGCCATTTGGAGTCAACCATTTAGCTATGGTTACTTTTAAAGAAGAATTGTCTTGCAGAAAAAATTGCTCTTGAACCGACCCCTTGCCAAATGTTTTTTCTCCAATCAATTTCACTCCCCTATTGTCCCTTAACGCTCCAGCCAAAATTTCCGCGCCAGAAGCCGAACCCTGATTAATCAAAACCACTATGGGATAGCGAGAAAAAACAGCCGTACCTTGCGCATAATAAGCTTTTCTCTCTTTGCCTTCACCAGAATCTTGCCATGTAATAACTTTTCCTTTTTCCAAAAACCAGCCGCCGATATGTTGAGCAACTTCCAAAAATCCGCCCGGATTATTGCGGAGATCCAAAATTATTTTTTGCGATGGAGTATTTAAAATTTTCTGAGCCGCTTCCCTGAATTCCGCGTCAAGAATTTTATTGAATTGATAAATTTTCAAATAAACGATGGAATCTTTTCCTTGCTGTTCTTTAAATTCTAATTTGAGCGTAGGAATTTTAATAACAGCTCTTTTTAAAATTATTTTTTGAGGGTGTTCCCATGTTTCCCTATTAATCAAAAGAGTTACTTCAGTGTCTTTCAACCCCCTGATTGCTTTTATTGCCTCTTCCAAAGAAAGATTTTCAACAGCATTATTATCAATTTCCAAAATCGTGTCCCCGGATTTTATGCCTGCTTTTTGCGCTGGCGCGCCTTCCAAGGGACTTACGACTGTCAGTTTTTTGTTTTTGATGGCAACTTCCATACCAACTCCTTGATAATTTCCAGCAAGTTCTTCTTCAAACTCCTTACTTTCTTCCGGGGTGAAAAAAAAGGTATAAGGGTCTTCCGTGCTAGCCGCCATTCCCTTAATCGCGCCGTAAATCATTTTTTGATAATCAATTTTTTCTTTTTTTAAAAAATTTATTTCTAATTTTCTCCATGCTTCCCAAAAAACAGAAAAGTCGGCTTTTTCTCCAATGTCTTTTGAAAAAGAATTACTTATTTGAGCAGGCGGAGTTCGCAAAACATTTTCTTGTCCCACAAAAACTCCTGTTTGATAACTCAAGAAAGAAACGAACGCAAATCCGATTATTAAACCAATGATTTTTATTTTTTTTGATGACACCATATAATGAATTACGAATTTTGAATTTCGAATCAAATTTAAATGAATGAATTTTTAAAATTAGAGCATTCTTGAATCGCCCAGCAAAACTTTTAATTTTCCATTAAAAGATCTTTAAATTTTTCTTGCCAAGCAGGGTTAACGCTAACCGCTCTTTTTGCTATTTCTTTTGCTTTTTCTAAATTGCCGGAAATTTGAGCGAACTGAATTGCTATTTCATAAGAAGGAAGATGTCTTGGTTCTAAGTCAATGGCTTTTGTCGCCAAATTTAAAGCATTTTCAAAATCGCCCTGTATGCTTTTAGTCCTTGCCAATGTCCAATAGCTATATTGATTTGTTGGAGAAAGAGTCATTGCTTTTTTCCCGTATTCATCGGCTAAAAGAATTTTACTGGGATCAATAAAAGAATAAATATTGTAAAGCTGCGCTAATTGAAGAATGGACTTAAAATTCAAAGGGGACTCTTTCTCGGTTTTTTCTAATTCTCCAATAGAAAAATCTAGCTCTTTTACGACTTCCTCTTTCAAAACATCTTTTTTAAATTTGAACTCATCTTTTTGTATTGCCCTTATTTTTTCTATAATAATGTCTTGTGATTGCTGAGCAAAAAATTCTCTAATCTGATATTTGCCAATTGGAGAAGTTTTCAAGGTCTCTTGGTAAAGATTAAGCCGTTCTGGAAGGGTTTGCGCTTGAATAGATTTTATAACCAAAGCATCGGTTTTAATTGGCGAAATAATAAATTTTAAAAAACAAAAAAAGAAAATCAAAAGCAAAAATCCTTTTAATTTCCATTGAGAAGAAAAAATAAATTTTTCTTTTTTTTCTTCTTTATCTTTATTAGCCAGAAAACTTCCAAACCCCAAAATCAAAAAAAACATTATTAAGCTCGTTGCCATATCAAAAACCATAAGATTCTGAACAAAATAAGCAATTGGAATTGCCAAAAACACGGAAAATGTCGCAAAATTGATTGTTTTTTCTTTAAAATATTTTTTTGCTAAAATAAAAAATAGAGCAAAAAACAAGCCCAGATAAGTCAAAAACCCCAAAATTCCAATGCTCAACAAAGTGTCCCAAACAATGTTGTGAGTTCTGTCAAACCAAACTTCTGTGCCGCATTC
>JAHJSK010000048.1 GCA_018830365.1 Patescibacteria group bacterium
GATATTTGATACCCTTGTGAGCAAAAAAATTAAAATGTTTTTGCAAAGGTCGAGTTTCAATAAAAACAAAATCCATTTCACTTACTTTTTTCCCTTAACCAAAAACTTATTTCACTTACTTTCTTAAATGATTTGACACGTCCCTTAATTCTCTTTGTCAAAAGGATTTAGAAATGTCAGGGTTTTAAATGGTTATATACAAATTCAATGAAAAAAAATTTTAACAAAAAAATTAAAAGCTAAAAATCCTGTCTGGTATCCAGGCGATCGTAGTTTTACCAGACAGGATTTTGATTTGAATTTGTGTTATTTCTTTTATGTTTTTGCTTTTTTATTTTTTATTTATTTTGCTAAATATCCTGTCCCTTATTCAGGCGATCGTAGTTTTAAGAGACAGGATTTTGATTTGAATTTGTGTTATTTCTTTTATGTTTTTGCTTTTTTATCTTGCTTAATCTTTAGAAATGCGGTAACATTTTTATGTAATTTTATTTGCATTACGCTCTGTATTTTTTCCTAAATAAAAAATTAAAAATAAAAAACGAGCTGACTTTTTTAGTCAACTCAAAACCAGGAATGGAAATTTAATGTTGAAAAAATTCATCTTCTTTATTGTCTGCGTCTCAGGATTTATTCGTCAACCAACTTATCATTCTTTCTATTACCATTATTGCCAATATTATTCCAATTATTTTTAACAATGTTTGCGTTGCCATTTTTAATCATCTCTTTTTTGTTCCTTTTTTGTTCCGTTGAAATACTAATCAATTTATGGATATTTGCCAAAAACAAATTTTAATTTTGCATGGCTGGGCAGGGAACTCGGGGTCGTGGAAGCAAGTCCGGGAAATTTTAGAAAACAATGGATATAATGTAATTGTTCCGGATCTGCCGGGCTTTGGCGACGCTCCTTTGCCAACCAAATCTTGGAGTGTAAGCGATTACGCGGATTTTATTTTTCGTTTTATTCAGCCGCATAATTTAGATAAATTTTATTTATTAGGTCATTCTTTTGGCGGCAGAATCGCTATAAAATTTAGCGTAAAATATCCGGAAAAATTAAAAACTCTGATTCTTGTTTCGTCTGCTGGCATAAAACCAAAAAAAACTCTTTGGCAAAAAGCGCTTTTTATAGTCGCAAAAATAGGGCGTAGGTTTTCTTTTTTACCAGGCCATTCTTTTTTGCAAAAAATTTTTTATAAATTTATTGTCAGAAAAAAGGACTATCTCAAAACAAAAGGAGTGATGAGAGAGACCTTTAAGAAAGTGATTGGCGAGGATTTAATTCCTTATTTGTCTCAAATTTCCACTCCTTGTTTGCTCATCTGGGGCGAAAAAGACAAAATGACGCCGCTCTCTGACGCTTATTTAATGAAAAAAAAAATTCAAAATTCCAAACTTGAAATTGTCCCCGGGGCAGGGCATAGCATTCATTTAGAGTCGCCGGAAAAATTGGTTGAAAAAATTCTAAAATTCATTAGACCAGATAAGCCCCGCTAAGCGGGGCACTGGCACAGCACAGCAATGGGATGGTTAATTTACCCTGTTAAATAATTCGCCTTTGGCGAATTGCCCTTCAGGGCATTTAACAGGGTGAACTTAAACATCCGCATGCTTTCAAAAAATACTTTCCAACACATGATGAAAATAATTATTACAATTTTTGGATTTTTAATTTTTGTTAAACTTTTGTTTTTTTGGCTGTGGCTTTGGCAATTAAAAGAATATCATTGCGGAAGATTTAAAGCTCACTTTGAAACTCTGGCAAGCAGAAAAATTTTTTCTAGTTTTTGGCGTTTAAAATTTCCAAAATTTACCAAAAAAATTATTGTTATTTCAATTAGCGGCATTTTTTTGGCAACTTTAATAGTTTATTTTATTTTTTCTTTGCCGAACAATGAAAATTTCTATTTGGCTTTTTTAATTTTCATTTTTTCTGTTCCATTATTTTCTTCTTTTATTGTTTTGCTTTTTCAAATACCGACTGCAATTTTATGCAAGAGAATTCTGAAAAAAGCAAAAAGGAAAAGAGAGCAATTTAAAAATCTTTTAGTAATTGGAATTGCTGGCAGTTATGGCAAGACCTCTACTAAAGAATTTTTAGCGACAATTTTATCGGAAAAATTTAATGTATTGAAAACTGAAAAACATATTAATGCGGAAATTGGCATCGCACAAACAATCTTGAATAATTTAAATGAAAGCCACCAAATTTTTATTTGTGAGATCGGCGCTTATGAAAAAGGAAAAATAAAAGAAGTTTGCGAAATAATAAAACCAAAAATTGGAATTGTAACCGGAGTTAATGAGCAACATTTGTCTACTTTTGGTTCAATGAAAAATCTTTTGTCAGCCGAAGGCGGAGAAGAATTGATTGACAGCTTGCCGATAGATGGAATGGCTTTTTTTAATGCCAAAAATAAATATTGCTTAGAGCTTTACAAAAAAACAGGCATTAAAAAATTTCTTTATGGCAAAAATGTTAAATT
This sequence comes from Patescibacteria group bacterium, assembly GCA_018830365.1. Lineage (GTDB taxonomy): Bacteria > Patescibacteriota > Minisyncoccia > Minisyncoccales > CG1-02-41-26 > PFMI01. Next base: position 2,490 of record JAHJSK010000048.1, read on the forward strand.
GCGGGGCATGGAAAATATTGAGGGAGCAAAAATGGTTGC
>JAHJSK010000049.1 GCA_018830365.1 Patescibacteria group bacterium
TCATAATATTTTCTTAGGTTGATTAAATCGTTCGCTTAATTATTTCGACCTTTTGCTCTAAGAAAATTATGACACAAAATTGTTAAGGTAGGACATTTCTAAATTGCTCAACTAGGACATTATCATATTGCCGCGACATATTTACTCGTGGCATTGATTGACGAAAATTTTTTTGATAAGATTGATAATTAATAACAAACAGCTATGCTCAATGATTTGAATTTAAAAATTGAAAAAACAGAAACGCAAATCCATCAATTGATGGATTGTCTTTGACTTTGCCAATAAAAAACAAGAATTAAAAACATTAAAGGAAAAAATTGAAAAACTGGATTTTTGGCAAAATGAAAAACAAGCTTCTGAAATTCAAAAAAAATTTTTTGAACTTAAAAAAAATATAGAAGAAATTGAAGAATTGGAAAATGAACTTAAAGACATAAAGGACTTTTTGTTTTTATTGGGGCAAGATGATTTATCGGGCTCTTCGCAAGACACAAGACCCGCCTGCAACGCTTCGCGTAGCGATGCGGGCAGGATGGAATCCGAGCTGTATCAAAAGATTGAAAATTTAGATTTGCAAATTAAAAAAAAATTTCTTGAAAATTATTTTTCAGGTGAATACGATAAAAATTCAGCGATTTTATTTTGCGAAGCAGGCGCTGGGGGTAGAGACGCGGAAGATTGGGCTGCTTTGCTTTTTAAAATGTATCAGGCATGGGCGGAAATAAATAATTTTTCAATTAAAATTTTATACCAAAAATTCGGAGAAGCCGGAGGACCCGAAGGAAGAATCGGGATCAAGGAGGCGTCTTTGCAGATAAAAGGGAAATTCGTTTATGGGCTTTTGAAAAGAGAAACAGGTATTCATCGTTTAGTTCGCATCTCGCCTTTTTCAGCTAAAGAATTGAGACATACTTCTTTTGCCAAAATTGAGGTTTTGCCAAAAATAGAAACGGAACAGGAAGAAATTAAAATTCTTCCCGAAGAAATCAAGGTGGAAACTTTTCGCGCTGGCGGGCCTGGCGGACAAAATGTCAACAAAAGAGAGTCCGCGATTCGCATCACTCATTTGCCAACTGGCTTGCAAGTTGCCAGCCAGATTGAAAGATATCAAGGACTTAATAAAAAAATCGCTCTTGAAATTTTAACAGCTAAGCTTTTACAAATGAAAGAAAAGGAAAAAGAAAAAGAGCTTAAAAAAATTAAAGGACAAAAACTTTCTGCTGATTTTGGTAGTCAAATTCGCTCTTATGTTCTTCACCCTTATCAGCTTGTTAAAGACAATAGAACAGGAATCAAAACTTCAAATGTTGAAAAAGTTTTAAATGGCCATTTAGATGAATTTATTGAAGCAGAGATTAGGATATAATCAAGCGAATCCTCGCTAAGCGAGGCGAAGTAAAAATTTAAGCAATTATGATAGAGTTTAAAAATATTTCTAAAATTTATTATTCAAAAAAGGATGCAGTCGCCGCTTTGTCTGATATTTCTTTTGAAATAAAAAAAACAGAACTTGTTTCTATTATCGGCAAATCAGGAGCTGGAAAAACAAGCTTAATTAAATTGTTAATCGCCGAAGAAAAACCCACACATGGAGAAATTTTTTTTGAACAAGAATCCGTTCAGAAAATGAATCAAAAAACATTGCAAAATCTTCGGAGAAGGGTGGGAGTTGTTCATCAGGATTACAAATTACTTTTGTCAAAAAATGTTTGGGAAAATGTTGAATATGTGATGCAGGTTATTGGCGCTTCTGAAAAGGAAATAGCGCGCGATATCCCGCAAATTTTAGAAATGGTAAACTTAAGCCATCGTCGGGAAAATTTTCCTTCAGAACTTTCAGGCGGCGAAAAACAGCGATTAGCTATTGCCAAAGCTCTTTGCCACCAACCCGAAGTTATTATTGCCGATGAGCCCACTGGCAACTTAGATCTTTATAACACTTTTGAGATTATTGATATTTTGAAAAAAATTCATCAACTTGGCACGACCGTAATTTTATCAACGCACAACAAGGGAATCGTTGATAATTTAAAGCAAAGAGTAATTGTTTTGGATGAAGGAAAATTAATTCGCGATTCCGAAAAAGCAAGATTTATATTGTGACTCATATGGTGGCATTGGTTGATGGACAAAATAAAAGGTTATCATTTTAATTTGTCCACCAACTGGTATTGACTTTGTAAAAAAAATGATTATTATGGAAATAAGTAGTTTGAGAAAATTGCTTCTCTGTATTCCTGAAAGATTGGAACACCGGAGGAAAAAAGGTCGAGCTACTGAACAAAGAAAAATAATGATTAAATGATTAAGAATTATGGCTAAAGATATTGACAAAGAATTTCTTGTGTATGTGATAAAGGCCTTAGTTGATCATCCCGACGATGTAAAAGTTGAAAGAAAGCTTGATGAAATGGGAGTTTTGCTTACTCTAAAAGTGCATCGTGAAGATATGGGACAAATTATTGGAAAAGAGGGAGCAACAGCTAAAGCTATAAGAAGTCTTGTTAGAATTATAGGGCTCAAAAATCATGCGAGAGTTAATTTAAAAATTGAGGAGCCTGATGGCAGCACTAGATTCCAAGAAGACAAAAAAGATTTTAAGAAAAAAGAGGACTTGGAAAATCTTGACCTCTAAATTTTTAAATAGACATTGATTTTCTAAAAAACAGCGTTATCATTAAAAGCGCTGTTTTTTGGTGCTTAAAACAATTCCGCAGAAAAAAAGAAGCAGAAAAAAGAAGAATATGAAATTTGATATTATCACTATATTTCCTGAAATTTTTGAATTTTATTTTAATTGCTCTATTTTAAAAAAAGCAAAAGAAAAAAAACTCATACGGACTAAAATTCATAATCTTAGAGATTTTACCGATGACAGCCGCAAAACCGTAGACGACAAACCTTTTGGCGGGGGAAGGGGAATGGTAATGAAAGTTGATCCTATTTATAAATGCGTTCAATTTCTAAAATCAAAATTCATAAAGCCAAAATCTAAAATTATATTATTTACCCCTCGAGGAAAAAAATTCAATCAAAAAATAGCTTATCAGTTCAGCAAAATGGAGCAGTTAATTTTTATTTGCGGCAGGTATGAAGGGGTTGACGAAAGAGTGGCAAAGCATATTGCTGACATTGAATTATCAATAGGGGACTATGTTTTAATGGGTGGAGAATTGCCAGCGCTGATAGTGATGGAAGCAGTGGCGAGATTAATCCCCGGAGTTATTGGAAAATCAGAATTTTTAAAACAAAGAATTACAAAAGAAAAAAATTTTATTGAATATCCTCAATATACTCGCCCGCCTAAATTTTATCCTGAGGAAAAATTTTGGCGGGTAAATCCAAAGATATGGAAAGTCCCAAAAATTTTACTTTCTGGTGACCATAAGAAAATTGAAGCATGGCGGGAAAAGCATAGTAAAATTATTTAAAAGGGCGTGTAGTCCTATAGGGGGTAGGAGCAGTCTGTAAAACTGTTGTCCGTAAGGGCCCCGTCGGTTCGACTCCGACCACGCCCAAAGTGAGAATAAACTGCCAAACATTCGGGTGGGGCATCCAAAAAGTATTTCCGGGGCGTATTTTTGGCACTTGCCTCGCAGTAGCTCCCGCGAGGCGAGGCAAGTGGATTTAATCATAATTTTTGACTATTTATCAATCCCAACAACATTTATTGTAATTTGTGTGAGTAATTTGTAGTTAGGAA
>JAHJSK010000009.1 GCA_018830365.1 Patescibacteria group bacterium
ATATAATTCTGGTGATAATGCCGAATGGGTTCCACCTCTTTCCATTCCGAACAGAGAAGTTAAACCATTCAGGGCCAATGATAGTCCTTCGGGGCGAAAGTAGGTCGTCGCCAGAATTATTTTTTTCTCATTAACAAAATAGAGAATATTAATTCATCATGTATCGGAAAGTGTTTTTTGAAAGCATGCGGACGTGTGATTAAACCCCTCACCTTTTTTAATTTTAAAAAAGGTGAGGGGTAAATTAATCATCCCATTGTCGCGTCTCGCCAGTGCAATTTTTCTCGGAGAGAAAAATTGCATATCTGGAATCTCTAAAATTACCACATAAATTATTTTCTAAAAACTTGACAAATATAATTAAGTAATATAATATTCAAATAGAAAGTTCGCGCGGATTCATGTCGCAGAACTTCTAATGCAGATTAGAATTTTAAAAATTATAAAACCCATAGGTTAGATCCCTGTTAATTCAGGGGCTGGGTCTAACTTGTCTTGATGTTTATCAAGAAGGGTGGTTTTTGCAAGAGTGAAAACCCGGATTCCTCCGTAATCATAGGATAATCAATGTCGTTCGCGAAAAGCGAAGTCTGAGTTGATGAGTGAAAATACAGGGATAATATCCTTTATTTTCAAAAACAAGGTGGCACCACGGATGTCTTTTTAAAGACCTCTCGTCCTTGAATACATATTTTTATGTATTCAGAGACGGGAGGTTTTTTGTTCTTTTAAAAAAAAGAACATGAAAGAATAAATTGAAAATTATGGTTGGTTTGAAAAATTAAAAAGGAGGAAAAAATGGAAAAGATTCTGAAATTTAGGGAGTTTAAGAAAATGGCAAGGGATTATAATATAGTGCCGATTGTTACAGAAATAAACGCAGATATTGAAACGCCAATATCCGTGTTTATGAAAATATGCGGGAACAAAGAAAATTCTGTTCTATTGGAGAGTCATTTAGGCGGAGAAAATTTTGGCAGATTTTCTTTTATTTGCTTTAACCCTTTTTCCACTTTTTATATTAAGGGGAATAAGGTAATGCAAACAGAGAAAGGAAAAAAGTTAAAAATTAACAATGTTGCGAATCCGCTTGATTTGTTAAGGTTGTATCTCTCTGAATTTAAACAGGCGCGAATAAAGGGACTGCCGGATTTTACTGGAGGATTGATTGGGTATATTGGCTATGAAATGGTAAAATTTTGTGACGACATAAAAATCGTTACAAAAGAAAAGAGCGGCTACTGCGATGCGATTATGATGCTTGCCAGAACCGTGATATCCTTTGATAATCAGAAGAATAAAATCCAAATTATCAATAATATGATAATTGATGATTTTAAGGAATTGAAGGTTGCATACGAAAAAGGCACCAAGGAGAATAAAAAGATAATTGAAAAATTGCAAAGCGCGAAGATAAACCATCATTTCCTGTCACCTGTTAAGTCCAGCGACAAAATTCCCGAGTCAAATTTCTCCAAGGATAAATTTATAGAGGCAGTGAAAAAAGCGAAGGAGCATATTATCGCAGGTGATGCGTTTCAAATTGTATTGTCGCAAAAGTTTAAAACCAAGATTAAAGGCAATGCTTTTAATCTTTACCGGGCGTTCCGAAATATCAATCCCAGCAGATATATGTTCTATCTGAATTTTGGCGACACAAAACTAATCGGTTCTTCTCCTGAAATAATGGTTAAACTTAAGGACGAAGAAATTACTTTGCGGCCGATTGCCGGAACAATCAAGAGAACACATAACGAAGAAATGGACAAAAAATTGGCAGAAGAGTTAAAAGCAGATCCAAAAGAAATAGCTGAACACATAATGCTTTTAGACCTTGGACGGAATGATGTCGGCCGGGTATCAAAATTCGGAACGGTTCAAGTTACGGAGTACATGGAAATAGAAAAATTTTCTCATGTTATGCATATGGTTTCCAATGTGGTTGGCAAAATCAAAGAGGGATTAAACGCGTTCGATGTTTTTAAAGCCTGCTTTCCGCAAGGAACATTAACAGGAGCTCCGAAAATCAGGGCAATGGAAATAATCAATGAGCTTGAACCAAGCGACAGAGGTCCTTATGGCGGCGCAGTAGGCTATTTCGGTTTTAATGGCGACATGGACACTTGCATTACAATCCGAACTATTTCCATTTTAGATGACAAAGCAACAATTCAAGTTGGCGCCGGCATAGTGGCCGATTCTATTCCTGAAAAAGAGTATAATGAAACTCTATTAAAAGCTGCTGGAAGTTTTGCGATCTTATGATCGTAATTCATAACTAAAAAAAGGAGGTGAAAAAATGAAAAAAATGTTGAACTGGTTTGTATGTCCACATAAACCGTGCCAGACATGTCCCTTCCGCCATAAATGCGGAAAGTGACAAAAAGGGGAGGGAATAATAAAATCATTTCCTCCCTTTTTATTTCCAAACGAAGCCCTGTTTAGCGGGGCTTATCTGGCAAAGGACTTATCTGGCGAACTAAATTAAAAAAGCAAAAATTTTTTTGATCAATTAATTTTTTTAATCTTTCGCGACACGAGGGAGATTTTGAGAATGTTGGAATGTATTTGTCCAATAAAAAATTGAATAAATAAATAAATGAATGAATGAATGAATCATAGGACAATTCCATAGAATTGTCCTATGATAAAAAAACTTATTTTTTTGAAAAAAATTGCATATCTGGTCTTCCAATCTTTCGCGACATAAGGGATCCCAAATCAATATTTCAATTAATATTTTTGAGAATGTTGGATGTTTATTTTCAAACGGAGCGAGTAAAAACAAAAATTCACCCTGTTAAATAGTTGCGGAACAAATTTAACAGGGCAAGCTTTTTGTTTTTCCGAGCCTGCCTACAGCAGGCAGGCTTGCCTACCGCAGGCAGGCTTGCCTACCGCAGGCAGGCGAGTGTAGATAATGCAAAGTATTTTCAAACTAAAGGCGGGGTTTTGCTTTCAAAGCTGGAAACTAAATTTTAATTTTTAAAAAATAATGCTAAAATGTATAAAAGTATAAGACAAAAATTTTTCAAAAATTTTTCTTACAAAAAAATTGTCAAGTTGTTAAATTTGATTAAATGACAGACAAAAACATGAACAAAGGTTTTACTTTCATAGAGGTTTTAATCGGAATAGGATTACTCGTCATTGTTTTCACGGGACTTTACAGCGCTTTTGTGTTTGGAGTAAAAGTAGTGGGGCAATCAAAGGCGCAAGTAACAGCAATTGCTTTGGCTAACCAAAAAATGGAACAAATCCGCAACCTCCCATATCAAAGCGCGGGAACAATGGGCGGCATTCCGTCTGGAAATATTCCGGAAACAGAAACCCTAACAAGAAACAATGTTGCTTATACTATAAAAACCACAATCATTTACATTGACGATGCTTTTGACGGATTGGCAAGCACCACTGACACTTTGCCAGCGGATTACAAAAGAGCGAAAATCAAGGTTTTCTGGTCTGGTTTTTGGGGAGGCGAAATAAGTTTAATTACTGATATTGCTCCCAAAGGCATTGAAACAGAAACAGGCGGCGGGACATTAATGATTTGGGCATTAAATGCTTTAGGTCAAGCCGTTGCTCAAGCAAGCATCCATGTTGTCAACGAGCAGGTCTCTCCTCCCATTGATGTCAATTATCAAACTAATGATTCAGGTTATTTTATTTTAGCTGGGGCCCCGACTTCTACTGAGGCGTATGAAATTACAGTTAGCAAAACTGGTTTTAGCCAAGATAGAACTTATGGCGCGGAAGAAGTGGCTAATCCCGCAAAACCCCATATTTCGGTTTTTGAAAGGCAATTAACAGAAATTAGTTTTAGCATTGACTGGCTAAGCGTTTTTTCTATTGAGACGCGCGCTAGAGAAAGTTTTGACGATGATTTTGGAAATTATGAAAAACTGTCTGTTTATGAAAATATCTTTATTGACAACAGCGAAGCAGTATTAGCTAAAATTGGAGAAGAATACGCGACTTCGGGGGAACTTGTTTCCAAAGAAATTGCGCCTTTAAATTTAATAAATTGGGATCGTTTTTCTTGGCAGGATCAGGAATTAGAAAACACGGACATTAAATACCAACTGCTTTTTGCCACGAGCGCTAATTGGGAACTCGTGCCCGAAGCAGATTTGCCGGGCAATGCTGTTGGTTTTGGCATTTCTCCTGTGGATGTTTCTCATTTAAATATCGCTAATTATCCTAAATTAAAATTAAAAGGAATTCTTTCAACCGCGGTTACCTCCACCACTCCTGTTCTTTTTGAATGGCATTTGATTTACAACACGCCATTAATTGGCAATGTGGATTTTAATTTGCAGGGATTAAAAACAATTGGCACTGATATAAATGGAAACCCTGTTTGTAAATACATTGAAAAGCATTCTTCGGACGCAAGCGGCAAAATCAATATCCCGGATTTAGAATGGGACTCTTATATTTTTTCCAGCGCCACAACCACGGGTATGGATTTAATGGAAACCATTCCCGGTCCCCAGCCAATTAATCTTTTGCCAGAAACAACCACAGCCGCCATGCTTTATTTTAAAGCGGAAAATGATTTATTAGTTAAAGCCATTGACGCATCTTCTTCAGCGCCAATTTTTGCAACTGATGTCAGGGTTTATAATCAAGGACTGGGATACGATAAATCAAAGCCTTCTGACGAGCAAGGCGATGCCTATTTTATTCCATTGGAGCAAGCAACATATAATATAGAAGCGACAAAAGATGGGTATCAAACAGCGACAACAAGCGTCAACATTGCGGGGAAAACATTAAAAACCATTTTTTTAATTAAAAATTAATACAACAAATCAATCTTAAAAATTTAAATTTTTTGATTTTTTTAACATTCTCACATTCTGCAGAATATGAGAATGTTTTTTCTATAATTTTTATAACTTAACTTTACCATAGACATCCGTGTCCGAAATCATGGCGCTCTATTGCAGAATAAAATTTATAGATACATTTTACGGAGGTCAGACCTCCGACACTTTCCCTGAACAAAAAACCCTGTCTTTTAAAACCGCGATCGCGGGGATAAAAGACAGGGATTTTTGAAAGCCCCTTAAATTTATTACTACTTAGCCAAGAAAGGAGAATAGTGATGCTGATGTTCTTGAGAACATCAGCATAAAAATTTAATAATATGATGTAGACAGAAGAGGGCGTAAATAGAACAGAAAACAAAATAGAACACAAATCTTGATTTTAATAAAAGATATTTTAGTTTTGCTGAAATCAGACCTCGGCATTTTGGTAGTTTGAAATAATTTTTTTGATTTTGCCAAAAACGAACAATAATGTTAAACTACATTATTCTTTAAATTGCGAAATGTCTTTAAAAAGGAGAGTCCCGACCTTTTTTAACCTGTCTGCCGACAGGCAGGTCTATTTTTGTTCAGATTGGGAGAGCTCTGGCCTCTTGAAATCTTGCATTTTGATTTTAATGTAGCGTGTTGCTTTCATTTTTCATTTCAAAAACATTCCAACATTCTCAAGAATGTTGGAATGTTTTTTTGAAAAAAAATGGGCCCATTGCGTTTGCGATTTGCTTTGCAATGAGCCACCTTTAAAACTTTGTCAAATTTTTTTTGACAAAATAACATGTCTCGTGATAAAATGAAACTACGAAATCAATTTATTGAAAATTGATTCATTGGAGCTTTACCCTATTAAATAGTTGCAAAGCAAATTTAACAGGGTGAATTGAAAATTGAAAATTGAAAATTTATTTACCCGCCTAAATTTTTTTACCAAACTAATTTTTTTCAGAATTTTTGAAAATGAAAAAATTTTGGCGGGTGAATTAATAATATATGTTCATTACTTGGCACGGACAATCTTTTTTTGAAATAGAAATTAAAAACAATCAAGGGGAAAAAATAATTATCGCCACTGATCCCTTTGATGAAAGTTTAGGATTAAAAGTCCCAAAAATTGAGGCGCAAATTTTGCTTATTGCTGACGCTTGCAATAAACGCGCCAGCGCCAAAGCAATACAAGGCGCTCCTTTTTTAATTGACGAGCCAGGAGAATATGAATACAAGGGAGTGTTTGTAAAGGGAATCGCTCCTTTTCCCGTTTCTGGGCAAGGCGAAGAAAAAGAGTTTAATGCCCTGTATAAAATTGAAGCTGAAAAAATAAAAATTTGTTATTTAGGCGCTTTATGTCAAAAGGATTTAGACGAAAATCAGATTGAAGAAATTGGGCAAGTGGACATTCTCATTATTCCTGTTGGCGGTGTTCATTTTGTTGACGCTAAGGCGGCGGCAAATATTGTTTCTCAAATTGAGCCGCGAATGATTATTCCTATGTGCTACAAGATTCAAAATTTGAAGCAGGACATTGAGGGAGTTGAAAAATTTTTAAAGATAATGGGAAGAGAAGATGTGGCGCCGCAAAAAAAATTAAAAATCGCGGCAAAAGATTTATCCAAAGACGAAAATGAAATTGTAATCTTGGAGCCGCAATAAACAGCTTTTTAGGAATTAGCTTCTTATCTTCTTATGAGAATTTCCTAAAAAATTAAAAGCTGTCTAAAAAGCTATAAAATTGTGATTTACAAAAATTTTTTTAAAAAAATTCAGGGACTTAATCGGTTCCATAAAAAATTAATTGTTTTTGGAATAATTGCCGCAATGGCTGTTTTACTGGGAATTTTTATTATTGCAAATTTTCAAAAAAATTTAAAAAAAATGGAAAGCGCGCAACTTTTAAAAGAAACAATTATTAAGCAGGCGATAAAAGAAAAGAAAAACGAGGTTGGCGAAGAATTGAACGAGAAACTAAACGAGCTCAAAAAAATGGGAGAGGAAATAGAAAAAGAAATGGGCACAACAAGCGCGGAGAGCGAATTATGAATTAAGAATTATGAATTATGGAATCTGAACATAAAAAAATCAAATCATTTACAGATTTAAATGCATGGAAGGAAGGACATAAATTAGTTATTGAAATATATAAAATTACTAAAAAATTTCCTCGCGAAGAACAATTTGGATTGGTTATGCAATTAAGACGAGCTGTTGTTTCTATTACCTCAAATATAGCCGAAGGATTTAGTAGGCACTCATACAAAGAAAAATTACAATTTTATTTTATGGCCTTAAGTTCTTTAACAGAAGCGCAAAATCAGTTATTAATTTCAAGAGATATTGGATTCTTGCCTGATGAAGAATTTAATAATATTTCTCAAATGACAATCATTGTGAGTAGGATTATCAATGGTTTAATTAAGGGAACAAAATCCATAATTCTTAATTCTTAATTCTTAATTCATAATTCATAATTTTTAATTGAAAATTAAAAATTAACTCGTATGTCAAAAATTCCTCAAAAACAAAATAATAAAATAGAGTCCGAAGAGAAACAGCATTCTAATGCCATAGGCAAGGTAAAAATTCGGGAAATTGTTGAAGAAATGAAAGACAGCTATTTGGACTACGCAATGTCAGTTATTGTTTCCCGGGCATTGCCTGATGTCCGCGATGGCTTAAAGCCAGTTCATCGCCGAATTTTGTACGCAATGTATGAGGACGGGTTGCGGCACAATGTTAAATTTAGAAAATCAGCTACAGTCGTGGGCAGTTGCCTTGGCCGCTACCATCCGCATGGCGACATTGCTGTCTACGATTCTTTGGTTAGAATGGCGCAAGATTTTTCTTTAAGATACCCATTGGTTCAAGGTCAAGGAAATTTTGGAAGCCAAGATGGGGACAGCGCGGCGAGCATGCGTTACACAGAATGCCGACTTTCAAAAATCGGCGAAGAAGCGTTGAGAGATATTGAAAAAAACACCGTGGATTGGCGAGCGAATTATGACGCAACAAGAGAGGAGCCAACAGTCCTGCCTTCTCCTTTGCCCCAACTTTTATTGAATGGCCAGTTTGGCATTGCAGTTGGCATGGCTACTAATATCCCTCCGCATAATGTGTCTGAGGTTTTGGATGCCTGCGTTTTTTTAATTGATAATCCTGAAACAGCGAGCGAGGATCTTTTTCAGTTTGTTCAAGGTCCCGACTTTCCTACTGGCGGAATAATTTACGACAAGAAAAGCATTATTTCCGCGTACTCACAAGGTAAAGGCGCGATATTGACAAGGGGCAAAGCTGAAATTTTGGAACAAAAAAAAGACGATTTCCGAATTATTATTTCTGAAATTCCTTTTCAAGTTCAAAAATCGGATTTAATCAGAGAATTTGCCAATTTAGTTGAGGAAAAAAAAATAGAAGGCATAAAAAACATTAGAGACGAGTCGGATCGGGAAGGAATGAGGATTGTCATTGATTTAAAAAAAGAAGCGTTTCCCAAAAAGGTCTTAAACGCTCTTTACAAGCACACTGGTTTGCAAAAGACCTTTTACTTGAATATGTTGGCTTTGGTTGATGGAATCCAACCCAAAGTTCTTTCTTTGGCCGAGGTTTTAACTTTTTATTTAAGCCACAAAAAAGAAGTTGTTTTGAGAAGAACAAAATACGATTTAGAAAAAGCAAAGGAAAGGGCGCATATTTTGGATGGTTTAATGATTGCCTTAAAAAACATTGACGAGATTATTGCTGTTATTAAAAAATCAGAGAACAGAGAAGACGCGAAAAAGAATTTGATGAAAAAATTTGGCTTGAGCGAAAAACAAGCGAACGCTATTTTGGAAATAAAACTTCAGTCCTTGGTTAAACTGGAAATAGAAAAAATTGAAAAAGAGCTGGGAGAAATTAAAAAGCGAATAAAAGAGCTGGAAATGATTTTAAAAAGCCCGGCAAAATTAAAGGATTTAATCAAAAAAGAGTTGCAAGAAATGAAAGAAAAATACGGGGATAAAAGAAAAACCAAAGTTATTCTTTCAGCGCCCGGCGAAATTGGCCAAGAGGAATTGATCCCAAGCGTGGAAACCGTTATTGCTTTGACTAATGGCGGTTTTATTAAGAGGGTCAAGCCGTCTTTGTATAAAATTCAAAAAAGAGGAGGCAAGGGAATTATTGGTTTGGAAGTTAGCAAAGAAGATATGGTAGACCATTTTTTAATGGCAAACACTCTTGATAAACTTTTGTTTTTCACGGATTCTGGCAAGGTTTTTCAATGTCCTGTTTGGGAAATTCCAGAAATGAGCAGAACATCCAAAGGAAGGGGTTTAATGAATTTTTTGGAAATATCTTCCAATGAAAAAATTTTAGATTTTATTCCCTGCAACGCGGCAATGGAAAAGGAAAATAAATATCTGGTCATTGCGACAAAAAATGGTATAATTAAAAAAATAGAACTTCAAGCGCTTAAGAATGTGCGAAGAAATGGTTTGCTTGCCATAAAATTAAAAGACAATGACTTGCTCTGCGGCGCCAAAGTTATCAACCCCGGAGAAGAAATAATTTTATTGACAAAAAAGGGAAAAGTCATTAGATTTAAAGAAAAGGACTTGAGGCCAATGGGAAGAGCGACATCCGGAGTTCGCGCGATGAGATTGGCAAAGGATGACGAAATAATAGTAATGGATGTTATTAGTCCTGCAAAAGATGAAACAGAGAAAACAAAACCTTGCTTGTTGATTATTGCGGCGAACGGCTATGGCAAAAGAACCAAAATAGAAGAATACAGAATACAAAGAAGAGGGGGTTCAGGGATAAGAGCCGCGAAAATCACAGAGAAAACCGGAGAAATTATTTTTGCCAAAATTTTAGATGAAGAAAAAAAGGATTTAATGGTGATTTCTGAAAAAGGGCAGGTAATGAGAACTTCCATTGATTCAATTTCTGTTTTGGGCCGCAATACCTCGGGAGTAAGGATAATGAAATTAAATAAAGGCGACAAAATCGCCTCCGCAGTGTGCTTGTAAAGAAACGCAAAGCGAAAAGCGAAAAGCGCAAAACTAAAACGTAAAATGCAAAACAACAATCAATCCTATGAGGAATCCCGCCATGGCGGGACAGCAAAATCTAAAATAGATTTGAAAGAACGAGTTTATTTGTATGCCTTAGAAATTATTAGATTTATTGATGATTTGAATAAAAATGATTTTACCGCGCAAATAATTGCAAAACAACTTTTGCGAAGCGCCACAAGTATTGGCGCAAACATTATTGAAGCTCAAGCAGGGAGCACTAAAAAAGATTTTACTAATTTTTTTAATCATGCGTTAAAATCTGCCAATGAAAGCAAATTTTGGCTGGGATTATTAAGAGATTCTAAAAAAGCAGATGTGAATAAAGGAAATAAATTATTACAAGAAACTATTGAATTGGCTAACATCCTTGGTTCAAGCATATTAACATTAAAGGGGAAAAGATAATTTTATGTTTTTGAAATTTATTTTAAATTTTATGTTGTTGTTTTGCGTTTTTCGTTTTGCGTTTTAAATTTACTACAGTGCCTGAATTTTTAAATCCCAATCACATATTAGACGAACTGGAATTGCGCAAGACAATGATTGCCGCTGATTTCGGTTGCGGCTCGGGCGGTTGGACAATTCCTTTGGCGCAGAGATTGGAGCAGGGAAAGGTCTATGCCATAGACATTCAAGAAGAACCCCTCTCGGCTTTAATGGGAAAAGCGAAACTGCAAAAGGTTTTTAACATTGAAAAAATTTTGGCTGACGCGGAAACCGAAATTTTAAAAATTAAAGAGCATTCCTGCGATTTGGTTTTAATGACCAGCATTTTGTTTCAAGCGGAAAATAAAAAAGCTGTTTTTGAGGAAGCAAAGCGGGTTTTGGCGTCAAATGGCAAAGTTTTAATTATTGATTGGAAAATGGATTCTGTTTTAGGTCCAAAACAAGGCAAGATTTCCGAGCAAGAAACGCAAAACCTCGCCGCTGATTCCGGATTTCTTTTAGAAAAACAAGTGAACGCAGGGGACTACCAGTATGGATTGGTGTTCAAAAAAATGTAAAATCCTCCCAATCCCCTTATCCCCTTAACCCCAATTCTTCAATGTTCCTTAACTCCTTAACATCCATTAGTCCTCCCTTATCAATCCCTTACCAATTCTTTCCAATCCCTTAACATCCCTTTTTTTAGCATAGGGCAACCAATTAATAAAGTGTACAAGTCCTGTGTAAAATTGACCGATTGTCAATTTGTCGCAAATAAGGTATTATGAAATTGATGATCAGTCAATTTGTAAAAGGTAGGGTATATGTTTTTGTTGACGCTGCGAATATTCTCTACTCGCAGCAAACTTTGCATTGGCGGGTGGACTACAAAAAGTTAAAGGAATACTTTGAGAAAGAGTGCGATTTGCGCGCTATCTATTTTTACACTGGCTATGTTGGCGAAAATCACAAACAGAATTCATTTTTGGAAAAATTAAAATCTTTTGGGTATCAAGTAAGGGCGAAAGAAGTAAAGCGAATAAAGATTAGTAGAAATGTTTATGAATGGAAAGGAAATTTGGATGTTGAATTAATTATTGACGCGCTAAAAAATATAGACAATCTTGATACTTGTATTCTTATGTCTGGGGATAGCGATTTTGCGTCTCTGCTTGATGAGTTCAAGGAAAAGAAAAAGCGAGTGATTGTAATGTCAACGAAGCATCATATTTCCAGAGAGCTTATAGAGCGCGCAAAGTATGTCAACATTAAAAAGCTGAAAGATCAAATTTCTTACCATAAATAAAAAAAGTCCCCCCGCCGAAGCGGGAGGAAGTTTGACAATATCAGTGTAGCAAAACCACAAACCTTGTCAAGATTAATGTTCATGATTTGATGGATGTAAATAAAACCAATAAAAAAGTTTCAGCAAGTAAAAATTTTTTACCTCCCAAAACCCCCTTTAAAATCCTTTAATCCCCCTTAACCTCCTTATAAAATCCTTTAGCAATCCTTTAATGAAAATTGAAAATTGAAAATTCATTGCTGTCGCTTTTAGCGACTCCCCGTAGGGTTGCAATTGAAAATTGGTGCTTGAAAATTATTAATATTATATGTTGTCTAAATTTTTCTCAATCTTATTATTCTCAATCATTGTATTTAACGGCATCGCGGGCTTCGCGGGTTTTGTTTTGGCAGGCACGGTTGCTACGGGCGGAAATTGCACCACAACCGCAGATTGCGCTAGTCCAAATGAATGCCTTTGTGCTCCTTGCGGGACATGCGGGCCATCAATGGGTAATGTTGTTATCTGCTCGCCAACAAAATGGTGTAGCATTGACGCGCTTGCGGAAAGCGTAGGCAATTGGCTTTTTTATATTG
>JAHJSK010000050.1 GCA_018830365.1 Patescibacteria group bacterium
TCATAATATTTTCTTAGGTTGATTAAATCGTTCGCTTAATTATTTCGACCTTTTGCTCTAAGAAAATTATGACACAAAATTGTTAAGGTAGGACATTTCTAAATTGCTCAACTAGGACATTATCATATTGCCGCGACAAAAGCAGGTATTGATATTGTTTAAAATTTTGTTAAAATATAGGATGATAAAGTCGATTAAAAAAATAAAAATAAAATAAAAAATATGGACGGCCGTGAAAAAAGTTTTAGCGAGAAAGAATATAAAGAAACATTAGAAAACTCGATTACAAATTTAATAGAAAAATGTATAATAACGGAAGACATTAAACCTATTATGGCAATAATTGGAAGCAAGATATTAAGAGAATTTGTTTCTGATGAAACATTTGAATCTATATTAAGCCATTATCATGAAAAGGGAAATGTTAAAATTTTTTTAGAATTAACGAACCTAAAAGAAAAAGATTTTTCAGAAAATGAAATTGAGGAAATCATAGAAAATTATTATAAAGCTAAACACCATAAAATCTCCAGGGCAGAGAGCGAGGAAGATTTTTACGAAAAGATCGAGGATTTTATAGAAGCATGTAAGGGAGGAAAAGACATTGATACTATTGTGGCAATAATTAAAAGTAAAGCATTGGAAAAATTTGTTTCCAAGGAAACATTTGGTGAAATATTTGAATTTGCATTGAGCTATTATCGTAAGGAAAAAAATTTAAAAATGTTTTTAGAGCTATCGGACATAAACAAAAGAAAAATTACATTAGATGAGCTTGAAGAAATCATATCATAAAAAATTATTGTAAAACTAAGCAATAATCGCGAAATTAATTTTTTAAGCATTAAACGAAAAACAAAAGACCGCAAATTCGCGGTCTTTTGTGAAAAATTTTGAAAACGGAAGCCACTATCCCTTATTATATGGATTTAAGATTTCAATTTGCAATTTTAAATTTTAAATTTGAAATCTTCCCCTACTATCCTTTAAGTTTGGATTTTAGTCCTTCCAAAGTTTCTTTGGCAATGTCTTTCCCTCCCAAACCAAAAGCAATTCCAGCGCTTATCACAATTAAAGCAACAAATCCGCTAACTAAAATTTGGACAATTTCTCTGGCAACTCCTAATTGAGATAAAATCGCCAAAATAGCAAAAATCCAAATAGCCCATCTAATAATAACTCCCAAAACCTTAGTGCTGCCAACTCCCATTTTGCCAACTATCACTTTGATAAATTTTTCAGCAACATCAGTAACAATTACAGCAACCACAAAAATTGCCGCTGCTACTATTAAATTTGGCAGCCATGCCACAATGTCCTGCAAAAAATCCGCAAAAGAATTTAATTCTAAAATTTCAACTGTTATTGACAGGAATACAATTATCAAAACCCACTTTACAATTCCTCCAATAAAATCTGAAATTTTCACTTTTAAATTCGCTTCTTCCGCGGACTCTTCTAATTTAGCATTTTCAAAAATTCTATCTACCTTTAGTCGCTTTAAAACTTCAGCGATAAATTTTCCAAGCCAAACAGCAATAAACCAACCAATGACAAAAATCAGCAAAGCGCCAACCAATTTCGGGAAAAAACCTATAAATCCTTGCCAAAGATTTTGCAAAGATTCTACGGTTATTGTTGACCAATCTTGAATCATCATATTATTTTAATTAAAATTATTATTTTACCCCCACACTATAAAACTATGGTGTTGTGGTTTTAACGACCTTTTATTATAATTTCTATCTTTATAATATAATACAATAAAATAATTTAAAAAACGAGACCTGTGGATAACTTTTTTCCAACCAGACAGACAATTTTTCTCTTTGAGAAAAATTGCTTTGGCGAGACGCCTCGCTTCGCGGGCGAAGCGGGGACGCAACAATGGGACGATTAATTTACCCTGTTAAATAATTCGCCTTTGGCGAATTGCCCTTCAGGGCATTTAACAGGGTGAACTCAAACATCTCAATTTGTTTTCAAAATAAATCCCTCACCTTTTTTCCCGAAGGAAAAAAGGTGAGGGATAAATACTTTTCGATACATGATAAAATTAAATATTAAAAAAACAAGCAAAATTCTCGCGTTAGGCGCGGAGTCGGCTGGGAATTTCAGCGTTTTTTCCGATAGTAAAATTTATTTTTCTCATGATTTTGGGGACTTGTTGGAAGAAAAAAATTTTCAAAAATTTAAAAAAACAATTTTAAATTATTTAAAAAAAAATAAAATAAAACCAGATGTAATCTTAACTGATCTCCACCCTGTTTATAAAACTACTATTTGGGGCAAACATTTGGCGAAAAAATATAAAGCCAAACATATTCAAGTCCAGCACCATCTTGCTCACATCTTTTCCTCTATTGGCGATAAAATTATTCATAATTCTAAATTCATAATTCATAATTCATTTTTAGGTATTGCTTGTGACGGCACTGGTTTTGGCACGGACGAAAAAATTTGGGGAGGAGAAATATTTAAATTGCAAATTGCAAATTGCAAATTGCAAATTGAAAGGATTGGACACCTTGAAAATCAAACAATGCTCGGGGGAGAACTGGCGATAAAAGAACCAGCCAGAATGTTAATTGCTATTTTAGATAAATTAAAAAAAGCTAAAAGCTAAAAAAAATGACATCTTCAAAAGCGCTTTTATGTTTCTCGCTATCCTTTATTTTCGGGGTTTTTGTTAGTTCTTTTTTAAATATCCCGGAATTGCTCATTTATGAATTTTTTGTTTTAGGAATTTTGTTTTCTTTAATTTTTTTAAAGGAAAAAACAATTATTATTTTTGGAATTTGTTTACTCATTTTTGGCTTGGGTATTTTTAAGACCGAAATTGCCAAGCCAGCGGCGATAGGAGCGCCAGCGTATGAAAAACCATCTCTTTTAAAGCAAAATTTGCGGGAAATTATTTCTCAAAATTTTTCTCCGCCTCATTCTTTAATTTTAACCGCTTTAACATTGGGTGACGACCGCCAAATGTCTCAAGAATGGAAGCAAAAACTTAATATTACCGGTCTCCGCCACATCACGGCAATTTCTGGATCCCATATAATTATTTTAGCTGGCATTTTAACTTGGTTTTTTATAATTTTAGGATTTCATAGGGGACAAGCATTTTATCCTGTTTTAATATTTATTTGTTTTTTTGTTTTTTTTACCGGGCTTCAGTCATCTGCCATAAGAGCCGGAATAATGGGATCTGTTTTTCTTTTAGCCCAAAAAATAGGAAGGCAAAAAGCGAGTTTGAGAACTTTAATTTTAGCCGCCGCGCTAATGTTGGGCTTTGACCCTTTGCTTTTGCGGCACAATATCGGGTTTCAGCTTTCTTTTTTGGCTGTTTTGGGCTTAATTTATTTAATGCCTTTTTTTGAAAATTTATTTGAAAAGATTAAATTTTTTAAACCCCTTGGTCTTTCTTATCTTTTGGCAATGACTTTTTCCGCTCAAGTTTTTACCGCGCCTATCTCTATTTATAATTTTGGATACCTTTCTTTAGCCGCCCCTATTACCAATATCTTAATCGGACCCCTAATCCCCTTTTTAATGACTGTTGCTTTTTTGTTTTTATTTTTTAGTTCATTTTACCAACCCCTTGGCTGGCTCATTTCTCTGCCTGTTTATTTGATGCTTGATTATTGGATTTGGGTAGTGAATTTTTTCTCTTGTCTCTCAATTACTTACATCAATTTGGAGATTTCTTGGATTTGCGTGCCAATCTCCTATCTTTTTTTAGGTTTGTTTATTTACTTTCTCTCAAAAAAAAGATGGGTGATTTGAATAATTTTTAAGATTAAAGTTGTAAGATTAAAGTTGAACCTGCCCGCATCGCTACGCGAGTAAGCTCGCTTGCGAAGCGTTGCGGGCGGGAGATTAAAAATTTCTAATTTCAATCTGCAATTTGAAATTATTCCATATTCCATGTTCCATGTTCCATATTCCATGTTCCATATTCCATGTTCCATATTCCATGTTCCATATTCCATGTTCCAATATTTATCAAAAGGAGAGCGGGTCTCCTTTCGTTCGCTTTGCTTGAAATAGAGCATTGAAAACAAAATGTATCGCAGCCAGGCGGCGATACATTATTGCATCAAAAGAGCAAAGCGACATTAAGCTAAAGAGTAAAACATTAAAGAGAAAAAAAGAGAAAGAAAAATCCTGTCGGCTAAACAGGCGATCGTAGTTTTAGCCGACAGGATTTTAGTATATCGGAAAGTATTTGTTTCAAAAGCAAAGGTCATGTAATTAAACCCCTCACCTTTTTTAAACAAAAAGGTGAGGGGTAAACTAACCGTCCTATCGTTACGTCCCCGCTTCGCCCGCGAAGCGAGGCGAGTCGCCAAAGCAATTTTTCTCTCCGAGAAAAATTGCCTATCTGGGTTCTGCTTATTATCCCCTGTTTGTTTTTAAGCGTCCGTAGATGATAAAATTTCCGAAAGATGCTTCAATGTATCGCTCATAGGAAGGATTGAAATTTTGCCATCTCTCATCTGCCGACTGCCTCCATATATAAAATACGCTTTAGCCATAGGATAATCTGCAAGAAAAGATTTTAATCCTTTCAGCATAATTTTAGAAACCTTATTTGTCCGCTTAATTTCAAAAGCTCGAATTTCTTTTTCTCCATACAAAACAAAATCAACCTCTGTATTATCAGCTGTTCTCCAATAGTATATCTTATAACCTAAATCATAATTGGCATTTGCGGCATTAAGTTCTTGGAAAAAAAGTGTTTCTATGCTAACGCCTTCAATTTGTTCTGGCATATCTAATGGTCCTGTGGGTCTTAGCGCGCGATAAACTCCCGTGTCAAAAAAATAAAATTTGGGATGATCGCTCATACGCCTTTTTGCTTTTTTAGTAAAAACAGGAACCCTATAAGCTATAAGCAAATCTTCTAATATTGAAAAATAGCTTTCCACAACTTTTCGTTCAACATAACATTCTCTAGCAATTGATGAGATATTAAGAACTGAACCTTGTGAAAAACTTGCCGCCTCAAGAAAACGGGCAAACCCTGCCAAATTTCTAGTTAAACCCTCTTGCTGTATTTCTTCTTCAAGATAAGTTTTTACATAACTTTTAAGATATGCTTTTGGATTATGTTCTTTGTAGGCGCAAGGAAGCTGTCCGTATTTAAGCGAATGCTCTAAATTAAAATCCTTTCCTAATTCCTTTATTGTCAATGGATGCATAAAATAAGTAAGAGCGCGGCCAGCTAATAAATTTTGGTCCTTTCGCCTTATTTTTCTTGCGTTTGAGCCGGTTAATATAAATTTATATTTATACTTTTCAATCAAACGATGAACTTCGTTTAAAAGTTCGGGAATTTTTTGCACTTCATCTATGATAATCCAATTTTTAAAATTTTCTGGAATAAAATTTTCTAAATGTTGCGGATTAGCCAAGAGATTATTAAAAAGTTCTGCCTCTAACAAATCTAAATATATTGCTTTTGGAAAAGCAATTTTTACCCATGTTGTTTTTCCTGTGCCGCGCGGGCCAAACAAAAAAAAACTTTTGAACTTTGAAAAATTAATTAATCTGGAATACATACTTCCATTTTACACCTATTTTTGGAGTTGTCTATGCTCAATCTTGTATTATACAAAACTTAATTTGGTGGCTATTTTTTTGTCTCAATTTTACGCTCCAGAGATTTAAAACTTTAAGTTCCCGCCTGCAACGCCTTCGACCTGTCCGCATTGCTATGCCAGCCCGCAGTAGATACAGCGTTTCTGGCGGGCAAAGCGTTGCAGGCGGGCGTAGCCGATGCGGGCAGGTCCGCCTGCAACGCTATGCGAAGCATTGCGGGCAGGTTGCGTTTTGAGTTTTGCGCTCCCGCCTGCAACGCTTTGCCCGACCGCAACGATGTAGCAATGCGGGCAGGTTACGCTTTACGCTTTACGCTGTTCTGTCACATTTCGTCTTGTTTTTGAAAACGCTTTTTTAAAAGAAAAATTACAATCCCCGAAATAATAGCAATGACCAAAACAAGTAAAAAAATTAGCAAGGGCTTTGGTAAATCCGGAACTTGATTTGCCGCTGTCGCTATAAATTTGTTTGGTTTAAATTTGGAATTCTCGTTTAATGTTTTTGCGTTTTTGTTTTGTTCTATGTTTTTTTCTTCCAATGACTGCGGCGCGGGGATAATGTTTGCTAATCCAGGCGTTAAAACAGAACTCCAAGTCCAGTCGCTATGTTTTGCTTGTTCTTTTGTTTCCGACAATAAGCGATTATAGGATTGGTTTTTTGGCGCTTTTTGGTAAGTCACGGAATCTAAAATATTTCCATTTGGTTGGATAAACGACAATCCGTCATCGCTATTATTTAAAGTAATTTTGGTTGTTGTCCGAGAAAAAACTAAAAAGGACTTGCCATTAATTTTTGTTCCTTTTGGAAAAATGTATGTATTGATTGAGCCCTTAGTGTCTTGGATTTTCCAACCCGAGAGATCAATTTCCTGCTCGTTTAAATTTTTTATTTCAATCCATTCTCCTGTGTCATCCGCGCCTTCTGGCGCGGGTAAAATTTCATTTATAACAATGCCGCTGGGATAAGAAATAAAGGCGGGATTTGCATTGTTTTGTTTTCCAACAGAAGAAGTAGCAACAGCAATGGTAGAGGTCGGAGTGGAAGTTGAAGAAGAAACAGGAGTGGAAGTCGGTGTAGAAGTAGTCGTGGTTGCGGGTGTCGCTTCTTGTTTGGCCTCTGTTTTTGGCGTCTCAATTGGTAAAGCTGTTTGGACAAAACTATTTTTACTTTTTGCTGTCCCGCCCGAGCTTTGACTTGTTTGCCAATTTTGCGGCTCCGAACCCAAAGATTGAAAATTTTTTCTTTCCATTGTTTGATTAGTCGCGTTATTGCCGCCAAACCATCCCGAAGAACAATTTAAAAAATCTATCAAATTTCCCGAATTATCGTAAAGTTTTAATTCTTCGCCATTATTTTCTAACGCGCCAGTATAAATTTGATCAGCGAAAATTCCGGGAATTGTATCGTCATTAGTTCGCTCCAACAAGAAAAAACCATTTACGGGAATAATTCCTTTGAGATTAATTTTTGGGGAGTCGTCAGACGCTTTAATTGTCCAATTTTCTATACTTATTGCGGAGCCGCAATTATTGTAAAGCTCAATCCATTCGTCATTAGCCGATGTTTTTGTTCCCATCCATGCGATTTCATTGATAACCACATCCAAAGAATTGGCGGCTAAAACGCAAGAATTGACAAACAATAAGCCAACCAATATTAAAAATAAAAAATTTTTTCGCGCAAAAAACATAGTTTTTGAATGTCCAATGTTTAATTTTTGATTTTGACATTTGGCATTTTATTAGGAATTAGGTGAATTAGGTGAATTAGGTGAATTAGAACTTTTTATTTATTTTTTTCAAAACAATTCCTGTTGCGATTCTCTCTGCGACTCTTTTATTTTCAAATGCTGACAAGCTGCTTTGGTGATTATTCTCCCTTTCGGCGTTCTTTCAATAAAACCCAATTGCATTAAATACGGCTCGTAAATTTCCAAAATAGCGTCTTCCTCTTCAGACGAAGCTGTTGCCAACGCTTGAAGTCCGACAGGTCCGCGATTAAATTTATTAACAATGGTTTCCAATATCTTTCTGTCGCTCAACTCAAGTCCCAGATGATCAATTTCTAACGCGTCTAACGCGCTTTGAGCTATTTGCCCGGTAATGACTCCTTGCCCTTCTATTTGAGCAAAATCCCTTGCTCGCTTAAGAAGACGATTTGCCACCCTTGGGGTAAAACGCGAACGGCTGGCAATAATTTTGATGGCTTCGGGCGCAATGCTTATCTTTAAAAGCAAAGCCGACCTCTGAAGAATTTTTTCAATGTCCTCTGGAGTATAAAAATTGAGCTGAAAAGTGGCTCCAAACCTGTTTCTCAAAGGCGCGGACAAAAGAGCGATTTTAGTGGTCGCGCCAATTAAAGTGAACCGCGGGAGGTCTAATTCCATTGTTCGCGCCATTGGTCCGGTACCAATAATAATATTCAATTTAAAATCCTCCATAGCGGAATAGAGATATTCTTCCAAGACCTTTTTTATTCTATGAAATTCATCAATAAAAAGAACATCGCCTTCTTCTAAATTGGTTAAAATCGCAGCCAAGTCGCCAGCTCTTTCAATAACAGGACCAGCTGTGACGCGGATATTGACTCCCATTTCTTTGGCAATAAGATGTGAAAGAGTGGTTTTTCCTAAACCCGTGTTTCCGTAAAAAAGCAAGTGCTCGGGTACTTCTTTTCTTCCTTTTGCCGCTTCCAAAATTATTTTTAAAGTTTTTTTTATTTTTTCCTGGCCCACATATTCGTCCCAAAGTTTCGGCCTTAACGCTGAATCCAAAACCTCGTCTTTGGGAGCTTCATTAGAAGCGGGGGCAGTAATAGAGGAAATAGTTGACAAGTTTTTCATGATATGCTAAGATGAATTAGAAACCTTGAAATTGCGAAACGCTTTGCGGAAAATAGTTTTGAATGACAAACCCGCCCACCCGTCCCCATTCATTCAAAACCATTTTCCATAAAGCGTTAATGATTTTCCATTTTGTAATTTAAAGTAGAAAATACTTCTTGGGCTGAAGTTCCGGAATTTTTTTAACGGGCAATTTGGCTTTGGCGAAATTGTTACTTAAGAGAATTCCGGACCTAAGCAAAAAAAACAAATTTTTGCCTTCAGCCCAAGGATTATTTTTTAGTGAATTTGAATTTGCAATTTATTCTAACAAAATAAATCCAAAATTCAAATTTAAAAAGTTCTTTTAATTTTAAATAATAGGAGGTGAAAAATGATTACAAGAAAAGAATGGTGTGAAAATCCCATTATGTGCAGGAAAATTCAGTCTTGCAAGGATTGTGGGCGAGAAGCCTGTGTTGTTTACAGGTTTTTGGTTTGGGGAGAAAAATTAGAAGAATTGGAAGGAAGTTTTGAGGAAAAAAAGAAAATAAGGAGGAAAAAATTACCGTATCAAAATTAAAAAAGTTCTTTGTAAATTGAATAATGGAGGTGGTGATGAAAATAAAAATTGAAAGTAAATGGAATAATTTTAAAGATTTTCTTTATTGGGAGCATTATCAAAAATCGAATTTTTATTGTGCTAAAAAGAAGTCAACGCATAAAACGCGCGAAAGAAAAAAACTTGACGCCAAAAAGGCGTTAACAAAAAGGAGGTGATAAAAAATGTTTGGGAAAGAAAAGGACAACGAAGTATTTATTGTGCTAGTGCTTATGCTTATGACTTTACTTGCGATTGGAGTGGCAGTTAAATTTTTTGAAATCTATGGCGCGCTCGTGGCTGGACTTCTAATTGGAAGTGTAGCCGAATTTAAATTTGGACTTAGGTACACAAAAATCAAACCCGTGCTCGTACTCCTGCTCGTGTTCGCAAGCGGAATAATAGCTGAATTGACGGTTGACCATAATTTTGGGTTTGGAATTTTCGCCATTACTTGCGCAGTTGTAGTCATACTCGCGATTGCGATTGGAATTATAGTTACGAAAGGATTCTTGTTTGTAAGGGACCTTTAGATTTTCAGAGCAAATGACCTGCAAAACGCAGGTCATTTTTTTATTTGCGTTTGCTCGTGTATCTAATTTCCACATTGCACGCGCCTTCGCTTGAAACCATACAGGGACCTTGAGGATTTTCCGGGGAGCAAACGCGTTTGAGCAAAGGACACTGAACGGGATTTTTTAAGCCCCTGATAATTTCTCCGCAAATACAAGCGCATGGTTTTTTAGAATGAGAAAAGTCAATTTTATCTAAAATGTTTTTATATTTTTTTTGAGCGTCAAATTCGCTGTACTTGTTTTTTATTTTTAGTCCTGTTTTGGGAATAATGCCAAATCCCCGCCAATTACTATCAACTGGCTCAAACACCTCAAAAATTAATTTGCGAGCCGCAACATTGCCTTGCGATTTTACTGCCCGAACATATTCATTTTCAACTTCAAACCGATTTTCAAAAATTTGTTTCAAAAGCATGAGAATAGCGAGCAAAATATCTTCTGGCTCAAACCCCGCAATTACTTGGCGCGCTCTTAATTTTTTATATGGCTCTGTTCCGATAATAGCGGAAACATGGCCGGGACAAATAAATCCGTCAATTTTAATTTCTTCCATTTCCACAAGAGCTTTTAAAGCTGGAAAGAAAAGTTTATGAATGGAAAAAACATTAAGCCCTTTTTTAATTGCCCAAGCAGTCATTGGCGCTGTTGTCTCAAATCCTAATCCCAAAAAAACCAAGCTCGGCTCTTTTTTTTGCAAAAATATGGCCTCTTCAATTGAGTATACTGTAAAAATTTTAGCTCCTTTTTGCTTTGCCTGTTCCAAGCTTCCAAAATAACCCGGAACCCTGATTACATCGCCATAAGTCGCGATAGGAATTCCCGCTAAAGCTAGTCCAACAATAGCATCAATATCTTCCTGCGGGGTAACGCAAACCGGACACCCTGGCCCGCTAATTAATTTGATGTTTTTTGGCA
>JAHJSK010000051.1 GCA_018830365.1 Patescibacteria group bacterium
GGCGTCGGCAAAATGATCGGAAACCTTTTGTTTGGCGGTTTCGCATGCTATTTTTGCCTTATCTATAACATTCTCAAAATTGCTCCATTTGTTATAACCAAGCAACCCCTGCAATTCTCTGGCATACCAAAATTCCACCCCATCTTTTTCATGAGCGCAATCCTCAAAATTTTTATGCAATTTAACAATTATTTGTTTTTCCATGGATTTGATTTTATTAAATTTTAAACCCAATATTTTTCAGTTGATTTTTAATTTCTTCATCCATTTTCTTTTCTTCCACCATCTGCTCGGCAAGTTTTTTGGTTAGCCCCGACATTTTATCTTCAAACGGTATGCCGTCATCAACTTCATCTTTTATGCCGACATAACGGCCGGGCGTGAGAACAAAATTGTGCTTAGTAATTTCTTCAATATTTGCTGACTTACAAAAACCTTTGATGTCTTCGTATTTGCCATCTCTCTTTCGCCATTCGTGGTAGGTGTTGGATATTTTGGCAATGTCTTCTTCTGTAAATTCACGGTGCGTGCGGTCTGCCATAAAGCCGACTTCGGATGCATCAATAAATAAAATCTCACCAGTGCGTTTGCGGTCGCCATTTCCTGCGCGCTTGCGGGAAATAAACCAAATACAAGCTGGAATGCCAGTGTTGTAGAAAAGCTGTTTAGGGAGTGCAACGATGCAATCCACGAGATCTTTTTCTACAAGCGCCTTTCTGATTTCACCCTCATCGTTTGTTTGAGTGGAAAGAGAGCCATTCGCCAAGACGCACGCCATTACTCCTTTTGGCGATAGGTGGTAAATCATATGTTGAAGCCACGCGTAATTGGCATTTGAAGCTGGTGGTACGCCGTATTGCCAGCGGGGATCATTTTGTAAAAGCTGTCCTGACCAGTCGCTGTCGTTAAAAGGCGGGTTAGCCAAAACAAAATCGGCTTTAAGATCTTTGTGTAGATCATTCAAAAACGAACCTTCAGTATTCCATTTCACTTGGCTCCCGTCAATTCCGCGAATTGCCAAATTCATCCGACACAATTTCCATGTTTCTGCATTACTTTCCTGTCCATACACGATCACATCGTCAACCATGCCTTGATGCTCTTTGACAAATTTTTCACTCATAATAAACATTCCGCCGCTTCCGCAAGCCGGATCAAATACTCTGCCTTTATACGACTCAATCATTTCAACCATTATGCGAACGATTGATTTCGGAGTGTAGAATTGTCCTCCTTTTTTTCCTTCCAAACTGGCAAATTCGCCAAGAAAATATTCATATACTCGCCCCAATATGTCTTTGCTTTTTGACGCTTCATCTCCTAAAGCAATTCTCCCAATCAAATCAAGTAATTCTCCTAATGACGGTTTGTGTAAATTGGGTAAGGCATAAATTTTTGGCAAAATACCTCTGAGTGATGAATTTTCTTTTTCAATCGCTTCCATGGCATCATCAATATCTTTACCAATAGAAGGAAGTTTCGCTCTATAAAACAAATAAGACCATCGAGCAGACTGTGGCACAAAAAAAACATTTTCGGCGCGGTACTCATCGACATCTTCTGGATTTGCATATTCAAAACCTTTCTCTTTGTTAATTATTTTTTCGTAAACTTCTTTAAAAGAATCGGATATGTATTTTAAAAATATTAAACCGAGCACGACATCCTTATAGTTTGCCGCGCTCATATTCTTGCGTAGTTTATCAGCCGCCTTAAAAAGGGTTTTCTCAAGTTGTTCTACCTTATTGTTATTATTTTTTGCCATAATATTTTTTGATTAAATCATCAACGCCAACATTAAGCTGATAAAAACAGCGGAATGAAATTCTTTGCTCAAAAGAGCGAAAATTAAAGCAATGCTGGCCAAGAGATCAATGGTTAATTTTCGATTAGACAGAGCGCGGATAGCGCTGAGCAAAACCGGCAAAAGTCCGACTATCGCTACTCCCCAAAAAATTATGGTATTTATGTTTTTGCCAAAAACATGAAAGGGATCAATGATTAAAACAAAAACAGAAAGAACGGCCACAAAAACATCAAACCAAAAATACAAAGTATTTTCAAACGAAGCCCCGCTTAGCGGGGCAAGCGAGGGAAAGTAAAAATTCACCCTGTTAAATAGTTGTTTTACAAATTTAACAGGGCAAGATTTTTGTTTTTCCCGAGGCGAGTGCAAAAAATACAAAGTATCTTCAAACGAAGCGAGGGAATGATCGCCAACAGGCGAATCATTCCCGAGCGAGTGCAGAAAATACAAAGTATCTTCAAACGAAGCCCCGCTTAGCGGGGCAAGCGAGGGAAAGTAAAAATTCACCCTGTTAAATAGTTGTTTTACAAATTTAACAGGGCAAGATTTTTCCATTTCCCTCGCTTCGCTTGATAATAAATCATTTGGGTGGGGTTTATTTTTATTGGACCTTGTCTTAAAATTTTTAATTTATCTCCAACAACTTCAACCACGGTTGAAGGTTTGATTTTTAAAAGCTTTCCAGTATCTAAAATTAAATCAATTTTTTCTATTTCCGCGGCGGAGCGAGATCTCGCATAACGGGACGAGCAAGCAAGAAAATGTATTCTAGGATTTATATTTTTTTTGAATTGTTTTAAAATTTCTTGCATGGAATAACATTCTGATTTGTTGGAAATATTAGCTGAAGTGGCAGTGATTGGTTTGTTAAATTTTTTAACTAGTTCCAAAGCTATTTTATTGTCTGGCATTCTTATGCCAATTTTTTTCTTACCAGCTGTAAGAATATTTGGCAATTGATAAATGCTTTTTTTCTTTTTAATTACTAAAGTCAAAGGCCCGGGCAAATATTTTTTAAATAATTTTTTAGTTTGATAATTAAATTTGCCAATTTCGTTAGCCATTTTAAAATTTTTTACAATTATAGAAATTGATTTTCCAAAATTCCTCCCTTTTAAATTGATTAATTTTTTAATCGCTTCTTTATTTGTCGCGTCAACCCCAATGCCATAGCAAGTGTCTGTGGGATAAATTATTATCCCTCCCTTTTTTAAAATTTCAATCGCTTTTTGAATTAATTTATTCTGCATCACAATAAAAATTGCGTGATTAAATTAAAATAAACCCCGGACATTCGGGTGGGGTTTATCAGGAATCAAACAATCTAAAGCGAACTTCTAGTTTTCAGAAGTTCGCTTTAGTGTTCACTGGCTCCGCGGGTAGGATTCGAACCTACAACCTAGTGCTTACACCTAATCCTAATGTTTCCAAAAGGGGTGGACTATCTCATCACCATTTAAATGGTGCGAGGCGCTATAAGTCTCTGAACCTTCCGAACGCATAACATTTTACGCGCTCGGCTTGGCTGCGGATTACCTTATGGCTTACGCCACTTAGGCTTCCCGTCCATCATTGCTAAAAGCTATGGTGGATCCTCCTTCGCTCGCTACTGCGAGCGAAGGAGGACAATTCACCTCGTTTTTCAACCTTGATTTCTCAAGGAAGCTGCTTAATGCCGACATGCAATTCTCGATGACAGTTTGCACAAACCAAGATACATTTATCAATTTCTTGTTTCACTCGCTCCCAAGATCTATTATACCCTCTATCGGAAATTCCAAAATCTTTTTTAGAATTTCCAACATGATGGAAATCTAGAGATTGGATACATTTATTGTAGCCGCATAATATACACTTTCCACCCTTATATTCTATCGCCATTTCCCGAATTTTTTTTCTTCTTTTTGCAACTGCTTTTATCAAGTATTTTGCACGGTCGGCGTATTTTCTTTTATATGGCATAAAATTACTTAATTATACTACATACTACAAATACCAAATAAAAGAAGGTTTACAGGCACCCGCGCTACCGTTGCGCCACCGCGGAATATTTGTTTTATTTAATTGTAAAAACATTCTACCACAAATCAAAAAAATCAATAATTTTTAAGTTTTTCTAGGACTTTAAATTTTCGTATTTTTTCAAGGGTCTTGGCTTGGACTTGACGGATCCTTTCTCTTGTTACTCCGAATTTCTTGCCCGCATCCTCTAATGTATGAATAATGCCGTCTCCCAAACCAAATCTCATAGCAAGAATTTCTCTTTCCCTAGGAGTTAATTTATCGGAAATTTCTTTTAATCGGTCTTGCAAAAGATCCATAGATACTTTTTGAGAAGGAGAAGGCGTTTTTTCGTCTTCAATAAATTCAGCTAAAATACTTTTTTTCTCGTCGTCTCCAACTGGCGTTTCCAAAGAAATGGTTTTTTGTTTAATTTTTATCAAGTGGCGAACTTTTTCCACTTCTATATCCATTTCCGCTGCAATTTCTTCTGGCGAAGAATCTCTCCCTAATTGCTGCAAAAGTTTTCTTTTTGCGTTTTCATATCTGCTAATGGTTTCAATCATATGAACAGGAATGCGGACAGTCCGCGCTTTATCAGCCAAAGCCCGAGTAATTGCCTGCCTTATCCACCAAGTGGCGTAAGTGGAAAATTTATAACCTTTTCGCCAATCAAATTTTTCCACAGCTTTTATAAGCCCTAAATTCCCTTCTTGAATTAAATCAAGAAAATTCAAATTAGGAGACCTTCCAATATATTTTTTAGCAATAGAAATCACTAACTTTAAATTTGCCCGGGCGAGCTTTTGTTTTGCGACGGCGCTTCCCGATTCAATCTGCCTTGCCAAATCCTTTTCTTGGCGAGCGGTTAACAATGCTGTTTTTCCGACTTCTTTTAAGTATACATTAATAGGGTCAATTTTCGGAGAAAACGCGCTTTTTTTTACTTTTTTATCAACATCTTCACTCAAAAGTTCTGGTCGAGAAAAAATTGCAATTTCTTGTTCTTCTAAAATTTCATGAAGTTTTTCCAATCCCTCTAAATCCTCCTCAATATTCGGAAAACAAAACAAAATTTCCCTATCCGTAACAAACCCTCTGCTTCTTCCTTTTCTGACAAACTCTTCAATTTTTTCTTCCGAAAGAATTTGTTTTTTTCTTTTTTCTTTAAGTATTTTTTCCTTTTTCGTTATTTTTTCTGTTTTTTTTATTCTCTCTTTGCTCTCTTTTTTTTTGTTTTTCTCTTTTGTCTTAATTTCCTTTTTAATATCTATTTCTTTTTTGCTTTTTTTTATCTTTTCTTTTTTGTTTTTTTTCAAAAAAACAGATGTCCCCTTTTTTTCTTTTTTAATTTTTATCATATTTTCTTGTTAAATAAACGCAAAACAAACCCTATGATATTTTTTTGAGGTTTATTTGTATAATTGACCATGAGTTCCGATTGCAATAAAAATAATATCTTTTGATTTTTCTTCAAAAATAGCTCTGTGATCGCCCGAGATGTTGATACTCCTTAATTCTTTTAACTTCCCTGAGAGAGAATGATTGTTTAGCGCTGGGCTATGTTTATTTTCTTTAAATATCTTTAATCTTTCTAAAAATTTATCTTTGATTTCTTGAGGGCATTTTTTAAACATTTTCTCAAATTTTTTGGAAGTAAAAACATTCATAAAATGATTTTTAAATTTGTTCAAGATGGGTTATTAAATTATCAATGCTTTTAAATTTTTTCATTTTCCCGCTCTCATACTCTTTTTTAGCTTCTTTTACCGCCTTAAATAGTTCGTCAGAGGGACTAGATTCATTTTCATTTAAACTAATATACAGTTCTTTTTTTTTAACAAATCCTCTTAAATAGATGTTAAGAACATCGCTTAAATTAAGTCCCATTGCTTCGGCGATTTTTTGAGCTTGGGTTTTAATTTTTTTGTCAGCTTTAAAATTAATAACAGTAGTCATTTTTTTATGTTATATCTATTGTGTGTATATTGTATACACGATAAAAATAATGTCAAGCGTAAAGGTAAATGGAATTTTTAATTATGTCGCACAAAACACAGCGCTATTCAACATTTAGGACATCCTTCCTTATTCTGTTAACGCAAGCTTTTTATCAATGGCATTCGTTTTGATAACAGATGCATTCTTCTGGTCCCAGTAGGGTAGGACAAATTGTTCCCATGGAATAGCGAGGAGGATTATAATGGACATTCCAGCAACCAGCATCACATCCACTTAAACTTTTGCAGTCTTTGTCTTTTTTACAATATTTATTTTCAACCCCTTCCGACACCACGAAATGTTGCCAAGCAAAAAATCCTCCACCAACGAGAAGCGCGAGAATAACAAAGATCAAAATTTTAGAAAAGCCGCGGTTCATATTAATATAACTATTTTAGTTAATTCATCATATCAGAAAGTATTTTCAAAACAAACAAACTATATCGCAGCCATTTAGAAATGTCCTACCTTAACAATTTTGTGCCATAATTTTCTTAGAGCAAAAGGTCGAAATTTAACAAAAAAATTAACAGGTAGGACATTTCTAAATTGCTGGGGGTAGGACATTTCTAAATTGCTTTGACAACCTACTTAGATTTTAAAAATTCATGAACCATTAATTATAATTTACGCTTTGCGCTCAATCGCGCAGTCGCGCAATTCTTTTGTTATTTGATTAAATTTTTCAATTAAATTCTTAATTTCTTCTTCCTCTTTACTCCCCTCTGCTTCCTGAATTTTTCTTGAAAGAACTTCTAATTTATTTTTTAAATCAAATCTTTTTAATTCTTGAACGCAGAAAGCGATTTCCTTTTCAATGTCTATTTCTTTTTGCTCTTCATTAAAATAGCTTTCCTTTTCTATCATTAAAATTGCTTTATCTAAAATTTTTTTAATGTCTTTGTCGTCTTTTTCCATTTCCCCCAAATTCTCTCCCGCTTGTTTTTCTTGTTTCCCCAACCCTTGTTTTTGTTTAAGAAAATCAAGCGTCAATTTCATTTGAGGAGAAAAAATGGAAAAAAAATCCTGTTCTAATAATTTTAGATTTTCAGGATTTTTCAAAACCAAAAAAAGAATTTTTTCTTCTAAAAGTTCTTTTCTGTTTTTTGCCTCTTCTTTTGTTTCTTCTTTTTTTTCGGTTTGCCCCTCCCCTCTTTTTTCCGTCCCAGAAAAAACCATTTTTGCCTCCTCTTTTTTAATTATTTTTTTTAATTCTTCCCAAATTATTTCTTCTCCAACTTTAATTTTGTTGGCAAGAAGCTGAATCCAATGAGCCTGTAAAATTTTATTCGGAACTTCTTTAATTTTTGACAAAAGAACATTGGCAATTTCTTTTTTGCCCTCTGGTTTATTATTGTCAAATTTAGAAAAAGCGCTTTGAAAATAAAAGTCAAAAACATCCTGCGCGCTTTCAACCAAACCCTCCCATTTTTTAAAATCTTCCGCAACAACATCAGCCGGATCCGCGCCTTTGGGCAAGCTAATTACCTTTATATTAAAATCCTCTTTCTGCGCCAAGCCAATTCCTTTTATAGTTGCCGCATCTCCCGCTATATCCATATCAAACGCAGTGTAGATATTGGAAGTATATCTTTTTAGAATTTTCATTTGCTCCGCAGAAAGAGCTGTCCCACTTAAAGCAAGAGTATTTTCAAATCCTGCTTGATGAACCAAAATAACATCAAAATAACCTTCGGTCAAAATAACAAAGTCCTTTTTTCTAATTTCTGTTTTAGCAAAATTTAAGCCATACAAAATCCGACTCTTGTCGTAAAGCAATGTGTTTGGAGTATTAATATATTTAACCCCTTCTTCTTTTTCACCCTCCAATACTCTGCCGCCAAATCCAATAACTTGAGAATTTAAATCAAAAATAGGGAACATTATCCTTGCCCTAAACCGATCGTAATGGCCGCTGTTCATTGTTTGCTGTTTATTGTCCAATGCTTTTACAGCCAAGCCAGCATTAGCAATTTCTTCTCTGTTGTATCCCTGACTTACTAAAAAATCAGACAATGCCTGCCATTTGTCTGGGGCATAGCCGAGTCGCCATTTTCTAATACTTTCCTTGCTTAACCCTCTTTTGTTTAAATAAATTTCAACTTCCTGTCCTTTTTTAGCGGCTTGAAGCTGTTTCTCAAAAAAACAGCACGCTATTTCGCAAATTTCATAAAGCCGCTGTCTTTCTGTTGTTATTTTTGGATCCTGTCTTTTTATTTCCACTCCTGCTTTTTTTGCCAAAATTTTCAAAGCGTCTATGAATTCTATTCCCTCAATTTTCATCACAAAATCAAAAATTGAACTGCCCTCGGAGCAACCGAAACAATGCCAATTCTGACGAGACGGAAAAACAAAAAAAGATCCTGTTTTTTCGGAATGAAAAGGACAAAGAGCTTTGTAATTTATTCCCGCTTTTTGAAGTTTTATATATCCTCCCACCAAATCAACAATATCAATTTTTTCTTTTATTTTTTCAATTGTTGAATCCTCCATATTTTCATACATCATACCTTATCTATAAAAATTCTCAACTAGGACATTTCTATTTTAAACCAATTATAAACGCTGTTGCTTCAACATATTTTGGTTTGTCTCTGCGATAAGAAAACCATTTTTCTTTTTGACAAAAAGCGCAATCAGGATACTCAATTATATTTTCAGGATTAACTCCGGATTCTATTAGTTGCGATTTAATTATTGCGGGCAAATCAATATAATATTTATCACTTCTTTTTATTTTCAAACGAAGCGAGGGAAAACAAAAACAAAGTTTTTGTTTTCACGAGCAAGTGCCGAAAATACAAAGTATTTTCAAACGAAGCCCCGCTTAGCGGGGCAAGCGAGGGAAAACAAAAACTTACCCCAGTTAGATGTTAAATTATCTAACTACGGGGCAAGTTTTTGCTCCATTCTGACCTTTTGATCTAAGGAATTTTTCTCAAACGGATATTTTTGGGAGTTATTTCCAGATATTCATCCTCGCGCATTATTTCCAATCCCCTTTCCAAAGAAAGTTTAAGCGGAGGTGTGAGAATAATGGCTTCATCAGCGCCTTTTGACCGCATGTTTGAAAGCTCTTTGCCTTTACAAGGATTAACTCTCATGTCATTGCCTTTGGAAGTATTAGCCACCACCATGCCATCATAAACCTCTACTCCGGGACCAACATAAAAACTTCCTCGTTCCTGCAAATTAAATAAAGAAAATCCAGAGGTCTTGCCATTAGCCATAGAAATCATTGAACCAAAAGTTTGCTTTTCAATATCTCCCGCAAAAGGCCTAAAACCGATCGCCCTGTTGCATATAATTCCTTCGCCCCTCGTGTCTACTATAAAATCTCCGCGGTATCCCAATAAGCCCCTTGTGGGCATTTCAAAAATAACTCTGGTGTGATTTTGTTCAGGATGCATATTAAGCATAACAGCTTTTCTTTTCGCTAATTTTTCTATGACCATTCCGAGCATTGGCGTGGGAATGTCAATAATAACTTCTTCAAACGGCTCCATTTTAATTCCGTTTTCTTCTTTGAAAATAACATGCGGCTGGGAGACCTGTAATTCATATCCCTCGCGCCTCATATTTTCCAGTAAAATGGCAATATGCAATTCCCCGCGGCCATAGACCTTAAAATAGTCATTGGCTGAAAAATTTATTTTAAGCCCGACATTTACTTCCAGCTCTTTTTCTAACCGTTCTCTTATCTGCCTACTAGTGAGAAATTTGCCGTCTTTTCCCGCAAAAGGAGAATTGTTGACTAAAAAGTTAAGTGAAATCGTTGGTTCATCCACATTAATCGCGGCTAACGGTTCTTGCTCCGCGTTTTCGCAAATAGTGTCTCCGATGTAAATATCCGGCAATCCCGCTATCATCACAATGTCTCCCGCGTTTGCTGATTGCGTTTCTTTTCTGTCCAAACCATAAAAAGTAAAAATTTTTGCTATTTTGCCGGCTTTTATTTCGCCTGTTGTTTTTTTTACAAAAACATTGCTGTTTGTCTTAAGAACTCCCTCATATATTCTGCCAATAGCCAGACGGCCCATAAAATTATCATAAGCAAGATTAAATGGCTGAAATCGCAATGGTTCTTGATTTAAAACATCTGAAGACGCGGCGGGAACTTCTTTTAAAATAAGGTCTAAAAGCGGGGTTAAGTCATTTGAATTGTCTGACAAATTTATTTTAGCAATGCCGTCTCTGGCTATTGCGTAGACCGTGAAAAAATCTAATTGTTTTTCATTGGCATTAAGTTCCATAAAAAGTTCCAAAACTTTTTCGTGCACCCAATCCGGCCTTGCCGCGCGCTTGTCTATTTTGTTTATTACCACAATCGGCTTTAATCCTAATTCCAAAGATTTTTTTAAAACAAATTTTGTTTGAGGCATTGGTCCTTCTTGCGCGTCAACCACCAAAATTACCGAATCAATGGAACGCAAAACGCGTTCAACTTCGGAGCCGAAATCCGCATGCCCCGGAGTGTCTACGATATTTATTTTTGTTATAGGTCGCCCCGAGTCTGCCAAGGGATAAAAAACAGACGCATTTTTAGAGTAAATAGTAATACCTCTTTCCTGCTCCAAGTCGTTTGAATCCATTGTAACGCCTTCTTTTGCCACGCCTGTTTGGCGCATCAAAAAATCAGTCAAGCTGGTTTTGCCGTGGTCAACATGAGCGATAATAGCAATGTTGCGAATTTCCATAAATAAATTTTGAATTGACTTTTTTCAAAGAATATCACAAATCGCAACTTTCTTAAAACAGCAAAAGTTGCGATTGCGCGATTGACGGTATGATCTAAATTATTATCTCATTGTTATACTACCAAATAAAATGAATTTAATCAAACACACACCAGACATTCGGGTGGAGCATTGTTACTTGTAGGAGAGCGGGTCTCCTTTCGCTTAACATTATCACCATAGGTAATAATAATGCCATGGCATAAATATTACGGAGCTCATTTTTTAAAAAATGAATTTTCATTTCTCTCGCTTCGTTTGAAAATACTTTGTATTATTTGCAGGAGGCAATGTAACGCCGCCTGGCAGCGTTACATTGCCAGGCAGCGTTACATTGTTATATTAGTTGCATTAGCACGGGGCTCTCACTCGTAAAGGCAAAAAGCTTGCGCCGGTTAGATAATTCAATATTTAACTGGGGTGAATTTTTGTTTTCCCTCGCTTACCCCGCTTAGCGGGGCTTCGTTTAAAAATAAAATGGCTGATTAGTTCAACACTGGTCAGTCTTTTTTTTTACATTTTTTATGATAATGTAAATTCATAATTAACTTACCCCACACCAATGTGTTGAGTGAGGGTAAATTCGCAAAAAGAAAAAAAGGAGCAAATTGGCGGCGAAAAAGAAAACGCCTTATGAGTATTTTATGAATATTATAGAAGAAAAATTTAGCCAGATATACGATGCGCATATAAATAAAATATATCGCTTCGTATTTTTAAAAGTAAATTCCCGTGAAACAGCCGAGGACTTAACTTCTGAGACATTTTTGCGAATTTGGAAGGTATTAAAGACGGAAAAAAAAATTGAAAACCCTAAAGCATTTCTTTATCAAACAGCTTATAATTTAGTCATTGATTTTTATCGGGAAGGAAAAACCATTGTTTCCATTGAAAATTATCAAGAAAAAGAGCTGATTGACAATAAAAATAATTTAGAAGAAAAACTTTTTGCGGACTCTGATTTGAATTTAATTAAAACCGCCTTGTCCGGTCTTAATGAAAATTATCAAAATGTTATTATCTGGCATTATTTGGACGACTTACTAATACAGGAAATCGCTGAAATTTTAAACAAAAACGATGGAGCCATAAGAGTAATGCTCCATCGCGCGCTCAAAGAATTAAAACGCAACTTGCCAGAAAAAATATAGCTGTCGCACTCATAAAATTTTGAAAATACGAAACTCGGCCGCAAAAGCGAGCCCTTGTAAAAAGCAAAAAACCTCGCTCGAGAGAGGTTTTTCGCCGACCAATGTTGAAAGAAACTAACCCGAAGGTTAATAACCCTCACTTTTGCCATATTACCAAAACAAAAACCGTTTGTCAAGTAGCAGATTGGCACATGATACAAAATTTTGCCTTGAAAAAATTTTAATTTTTTGTAACATAAAAGGGTATTATTACTATAAAATTTTCAATTTTCAAATCCCAATTGCGACCCTACGGGGAGTCGCTGAAGGCGACAGCAATCAAATTTTAATTTACCCGCCAAAATTTTTTCAGCCTCCAAAAATTCCGAAAAAAAATTTGGCCGGACGAAAAAATTTAGGCGGGTGAATCAATTTTCAAATTAAAAATCTGAAATTTAAAATCGTAAATTTGAAAATCCGCTTTATTTTCTACTTGCCTTGCTTCGTTTAATTAATTAGAAATTACAAAATCAATTTTTCTCATTTATTTAATAATTCACAAATATGTTTAAGCATAAATTTGTTGTTTTTCTTTTAGTTATTTTTGTCGTTATGGGAGTAGCGGGTTTTTGGTATTGGCAAACAAATGTTTATTCCAAAGATGTTTTGAAAATAGAAATTTTGAGCGATGAAGCTGTTGACGCTGGTCAGGAAATTGAGTACTTGGTAAAATTGAAAAATAATGGAAACATAAGATTGGAAAATCCGGAATTAGTTTTCCAGCCCCCAGAACATTCTATTTTAGTTGGCTCTACCAGCTCGGAGACCTCTGGTAGCTTAATCGCAAAAAAAACAATGGAAGACATTTACCCGGGCGAAGAAAGAACATATTCTTTTCGCGTTCGTGTTTTTGGCAGAGAAAATGAAAATTTGGTCTCACAAGCTTTGTTGAGTTATCAGCCAAAGGATTTGACTCGGCGCTATGAATCAAAAACAACTTTTACCACTAAAATTAAATCTGTTCCTTTGACTCTTGAATTTGATTTGCCTTCCAAAATTGAACAGAGCGAAGATGTGGATTTTTCTTTAAATTATTTTTCAAACCTTGATTATCCATTGGAAAATTTAAGAATAAAAATAAAATATCCTTCTGGTTTTGAATTTGTTTCCGCTTCTCCAAAACCATTTTTAGATGAAACCAATGAATGGAAAATTTCTTCTTTGTTTCAGGCCAATGGCGGCAGAATAAAAATAAAAGGGAAAATTACCGGAGAGCAGGGAGAGCAGAAAACATTTCACGCGAGCATAGGAGTAATAAAAGACGGGGCATATTGGGTATTAAAAGAAACTAATCAAGCAGTGGAAATTGCGGAACCGTCTTTTTATATTTCCCAGCTTATTAACAATTCTCCAAATTATATTGCTAAAGCAGGAGAGCTTCTTCATTATGAAATTTTCTTTAAAAATATGGGGCAAAAACCCATCACTAAAAAATTTCTTTTCTTGAGTTTAGGTGAAGATTTTTTTGACATTTCAAGCTTGAAATCAGAAACAGGCGAGCATGGAATGGGGGACAATACTATTATTTGGGATTGGAAAACACGGCCTGATTTACGATTTTTGGACGCAAATCAAGAGGGAAAGGAGGAGTTTTGGGTAAAAGTGAAAGAAATAGATAGCGAATCAATTAAAACGAAAAATCCCGTTTTGAGAAATGAAATCGGGCTTGGAGGAATTAAAAAAATTTTTGAAACAAAATTAAATTCACAAATTGAATTTTCCCAGAAAGTTTTACGAGAACAAGAATTTTTTGAGAATTTAGGAATCTTGCCGCCAATAATTGGCGAAAAAACAGAGTATGTTGTTTTGTGGCAGATAAAAAATTCCTGGAATAATTTAAGCAATGTTAAAGTAAAAGCTATTTTGCCTCAAAATGTGCGGCTTACTGGCAAGATTTTTCCTGAAAACGCCAGTTTCACTTTTGACTCTGAATCCAAAGAGGTAATTTGGAATGTAGGAGAAATGGAGGGGCTTAAGTATTCAGGGGACAATCCTTTAAAATTGGCTTTTCAAATAGAGTTTACTCCCGACCCTTCTCTTCAAGGGAAAACAGCTGTTTTAATTGAAGAAGCGGAAGTTATGTGTCAAGATGTTTGGACCTCGGCAATTTTGCAGGAAAAAAGCGGTTTAAAGAATACTGCTTTGCAGGATGACCCGACAATTATTGAAGGACAGGGAATAGTTCAATAGATAACAATTAACATTTAACAATTAACATTTAACAATTGACATTTGACATATATTTTAAAAAAGATAAAGTGAAAAAGGATTTAAGCGTAAAAAAAATGCGTCGGAGTCATTGATTTTTAATGTTCGAAACATATGTTTGTCAATGCTTTAAAGCAAAATTTTGAAAAAATTGCCAAAAAGTATGAGCTGGATTTGCTTTTGCTTTTTGGTTCGCAGGTGAAAAACAAAAAATATATTCATCAGGAAAGCGATTTTGATATTGCTTTTGCGACCACGGCAAAAAAGGAATTAAACGGGAAAGAACTAATTGATTTGAATTGCGATTTAATAGATATTTTTAATTGTGATAGAATAGATATGGTTAATTTGAAAAATGAGGACCCTTTTTTAAGACAGGAGATTGCCAAAAACAGCCAACTGCTTTTTGGAGATGAGATGGATTATTTGGAATTTAAGGCATTTGCTT
Source organism: Patescibacteria group bacterium (assembly GCA_018830365.1). GTDB lineage: Bacteria > Patescibacteriota > Minisyncoccia > Minisyncoccales > CG1-02-41-26 > PFMI01. Next base: position 14,392 of record JAHJSK010000051.1, read on the forward strand.
TCAGGGATTACATTGACCATCAATCTTTGTTTGATTTACAAGATATTTTAATGAAAAAACGGCATCAATTATTAGGCGAATTAATTTATGGTAAATAAAGAATTTATAAAAAGAAAAATTTTTTTAATTGAAAAAGAGTTTGAATTTTTAAAAGAATTTTCTGAATTTTCTTTTCAGGAGATAGTTTCGGATTTTAAAAAGCAGGCAATTGTTGAAAGATTAATGGAAAGAATTATTATGAGAGCGATTGATATTAATCAGCATCTGATTGCCGAACTTTCAACTGAAGAAATGAGTCCGCCAAAAAATTACAAAGAGACATTTTTAAAATTAGCAGATTTGAAAATTTATCCTAAGGAATTTGCTAAAAATATTTCAAAGAGCGTAGGGACAAGAAATATCTTAGTCCATCAATATGATGAGATAGACTACAGCCAAATTTATTCTTCAATTTCCGATTGCTTAAAAGATTATTATCAGTATTGCGATTACATTTTTAAATTTTTGGAAAAAAATTAAATTCACAAATTGAATTTTCCCATATTGAAGGACGGGGAATAGTTCAATAGGCAACATTTGACAATTAACATTTGACATTTGACATTTGACAATTGACATTTAAAAAAGATAAAGTCAATCTCCACGCCCTAAAGGGCGGGGCTTGCGGCAAAGCAGGGTCAAATTTAAAATATGGATAATTATTTAGCTAAAATAGATGATTTGCTTTTGAAACTTGATGAGAATCAATTGCGAATAATTAATCGTAAAATAGTGGAAAGATTAAAATTAATTCATCGCGCTAAAAGTACGATGAGCTTAGCGCGTTTTAATCTTGGCGATCGTGTTTATTTTCAAACGAAGCGAGGAAAAACAAAAATTCACCCTGTTAAATAGTTGCGGAACAAATTTAACAGGGCAAGCTTTTTGCTTTTCCGAGCCTGCCTACCGCAGGCAGGCGAGTGCAGGAAATACAAAGTATTTTTTTTACAATGGTCAAAAAATGCCCGCTACTATCATGAGATTAAATCAAAAAACCGCGACTTTGCGGCTTGATGATGGAAAAGAATGGCTCGTAACTCCGGAATTTTTAACCAAAATTATTGAACAATGATTTTTTGTATTGACTAAAATTAACCAGGAAAGGATTGTTACTTTTGGCTATCGTTTACTAATTTTTTAATATCAATCGCTTTTTCCGCTTTTTTTATTTCTTCTAATTTTGCCCTTGTTTCCGGGTGTTCGGGAACAAAACGAGAGCAGCAATCCTGGTGGGGAAGAATAGAAATTTCATAAGTGCCAATTTGCTTGGCTTTTTTTATTATTTCTTCTTTGTCCTCGCCAATCAAAGGCCTTAAAACCAAAACATTTTTTAAGACCTCTTCAATTGCTTTTAAATTTTCTAATGTCTGCGAAGCAACTTGTCCCAAACTTTCCCCTGTGATTATGGCTGTGATTTTTTCTTTTTCCGCTATTTTTTGGGCAATTCTAAACATCATTCTTCTATAAAGCAGGACTCGCAATTTTGCTGGCGTTTTTAGCAAAACCTGTTTTTGTATTTCAGCCAAAGAAACCAAATAAAGTTTTGCTTTGTATTGAAATTTATTAAGGACCTTGATTATTTTTTGGACTTTATCAATGGATTTTCTGTCTGTATAAGGAAGGCTATGAAAGTGCAAAAACACAAGTTTCAATCCCCTTTTCATTCCCAAAAAAGAGGCGACAGGCGAATCAATGCCTCCGGAAAGCAAGCTCAATGCTTTGCCGCTTACGCCAACAGGCAGTCCGCCCTGCGCTTTAATTTTTTTTAAATATAAAAAAGCGTATTTATCAACTATTTCAATAAAACAAGTAATGCCCGGTTTTTTTAAATTAACCTTTGGTTTTGGCCGATATTTTTGCAATATAAATTCGCCCACTTTTTCATTGATTTCCTGCGAATTCAAAAAAAAATCTTTTTTAGATCTTTGCGTGGAAATTCTGAATGTCTTGAATTTTTTATTTTTTAAGAGACCTAATGCTTTTTCTTTTATCGCTTCAATTTTTTGCTCGCAATTTTCAGCCAAAGCAAAATAAACAATTCCAAAAACATTTCTCAATTTTTCTTTGATTGCTTTTTGTTGTTCAATCCCTTTTTCCGAAAGTTTTATAATTATTCTCCCAGAAATTCTTTTAACCCTGTTAAATAATTCGCCTTTGGCGAATTGCCCTTCAGGGCATTTAACAGGGTGAACCTCGTTAAAAAAAATTGGACTCAAAGCTGTTTTGATATTTCTTACCAATGTCTCTTCAAAAAATTTTCTATTTTTTCCTTTTAATCCAATTTCTCCATAATGACAAATGATGTAAGACATAATTTATGGGTAATTTTCAAGCACCAATTTTCAAATTCCAATCAAGCACCAATTTTCAATTTACAATTAATTTATCCCGCGAAACCCCAGTTAGCAGGATAAACAATTAATTAATATCTTAAAGCTCAAAACTCAAATGTCAAAACCGTAGATCTGTAAAAATTTAAAAGCTGAAAGCTGAAAGTCCTAAATCTTTAATCTTACAACTTTAATCTTTCAACTTTTTTAAAAGTTATCCACAGGGGGGGGATTGTTGAAGTAGTTTGAAACATATTGCAAAAGTGTTAAAATTTAAAACATAAAAAAATTAAAAAAGGTCGGTAAATCCCTCACCTTTTTCCTTCGGGAAAAAGGTGAGGGATAAATCCCCATTATCCTTTTTCCTTCGGGAAAAAGGTGAGGGATAAATCCCCATTATCCTTTTTCCTTCGGGAAAAAGGTGAGGGATAAA
>JAHJSK010000052.1 GCA_018830365.1 Patescibacteria group bacterium
ATTAACTAATCTTGCCAATCTAATGGAAAAATACAAAAAAGAATTATTTACTTGCGTTGTTTGTAAAGGAGTTGCTCCAACCAATAACAAAGCCGAGCAGAAATTAAGGCATCTTGTTTTAAAAAGAAAAAATTCTTTTGGGACTAAATCAGAAAAAGGAAATAAAATTCTTTCAATAAATTTGTCTATCATTTTGCCTGCTATAGGCAAAACAGAAACAATTTTTTTAAAAAACTCAATGAGTTATTGACTTAAAGCTGCATGAGGTAGTGAATTACTTTTTTGTCTTGTCTATTTTTAGAGTCGTGATAGCATTCTTATGTAGTTTTATTTGCATACGCTAAAATTATATTCAAGAATCCGTTTTGAAGTGCAACTTTTTCAAGGTAAAATAACTACCTATGAAAAAGAAAATGAAAAAGAAAAAATATTGGCACTTGTGCCAACAAGACCGAGATCGCATCCAAGCGCTATTAGACAATAACCACAAGCAAAAAGACATTGCCAAGGTTCTGGGAAGGGACAAGTCAACAATTTCCAGAGAAATTCAAAAGAACAGACGAAAAATCAGAAAGCCAGGAGGAACAATTAATGGTCACTATGAAGCAACAAAGGCTCAACACAAATCCTATGTCAGAAGGTGGAACGCTAAATATCAAGGCAAAAAGATTAATAAAATTACGGATTTGATTGAGCCTCGAACACTGGAGTTGGCCTTAAAGGGACTGAGTGAAGAGGGTGCAACATTAGTGGTTTAGGAGAAAGATGGCGAAGAGATTAAGCGGGTTCCAGCTTGCCCTGATTAGCCTCAGTTCAGGCAAAGGTGAAGAAGAGATAAAAATAAGTATATTTCCGACTTAAAATGGTATAGAGGGTATGGAAAATGGTTTTTACACCTTAGCCCAAAAATCAAATTTCCTATCAGCTTAGCTTATGTATATTATGGGTAAAAATATTAAAGGATATAAGTATCCCGATTTTAATGACAAAATTACAGTTACACTCATTGGAGAACGAGAAATATTTACGGGGTATTGGGAAAAAAGTGAAAAAAATATCTTAAACTTAATAAAAAACCAGATAAAGAGTAATTTTGGAAATAAGAAAATATCACTCATGGATCTTGGTTGTGGTGATGGTCGGTTATTAACAGAATTTGAGAAATATTGTGAACACATAGTTGCTTTAGAACCTGATAAAACGAGGTTTGACAGAGCTAAAGAAAGGGTTGAACAATTGGGTTTAGAAGACAAAATAACACTTATAAACGGTTTTCTCAGAAACGTCAGTACTAATATAAAACCAGATGCGATTTTATGCAGTCATGTTTTACAGCATGTTCCGACAAATGAAGTAAGTGTCATTCTTAATGGATGTTACAATTTGCTCAATCCGCATGGTTTGTTTATTATCAATACGACGCACTCTCGGCAGGAAAGAGATTTCTACGTAAAAAGTTATTTTGAAAATGACAGCATTATCGAAGAAAAAATTAATGCAAAAGAGTTTAATGAATTGATTGTTAATGACAGATCTATTTTACCCATCCACTTTTTTTCAATAAAAAATTTTTCCCGGAAAATAATGGAAACGGGCTTTGAAATAATTGATTGGAGGATCTTCCACGTACTTAACAGGCGATTATCTTATCTTAAAGAAGAAGTTGACGATTACGTTAACAACAGACAAGAATTAAAGAAAAAAGTTGGAAGAGATTTGTTAATTATTGCAAGAAAATGAGCAAAACAAATAAACCCCTAAAATTTCTAATAGAAAAGGGCTTAAATTAAGGCCTGCAGGAGCTAATCACAAAACCAGATTTGGCCATTACGAAGGCGACACAGTGGTTTCGGGAAAGAAAACTGGAAGCAAAACAGCCTTAGCTGTTTTATATGAACGAAAAGCCAAGTGTGTTAGTTTTAGAAAAATTAATAGCTTAAAGCCAAGAATGTTTAATCAAGCTATTGGGGAAATGGCTAAAGATAAAAAGATTAAAAGTTTAACAATGGATAATGGCATTGAAAATACCAAGCACGAGGAATTAGGACTCGCCACCTTCTTTTGCGACCCATATTCGCCTTGGCAGAAAGGAGGAGTGGAGAATGTCATTAAAATGGCAAGGAGATTTTTCCCTAAGGCTAGCGATCTGTCCAAGTATTCCGATGATTATGTTATGATGGTAGAAAGTATCTTAAACAACAAACCAAGAAAATCTCTTGGCTACCGAACGCCCCTTGAGATTATCGCAAAAAACAATCTGCTTTTAAAGGTCGAACAAAATATTTACGCAATAAAAAACACCGAAGAAAAAGTTGCACTTGAGGGGTGAATTTAGGACAACTTATCTACATTTAGATTATCACATATAAAAAATCCTGTCAATAAAATTGACCCGACTTCTCAATATCGAATATTTCAATTATTTTTTCTGAAGTTTCTTTTAGTTGATTATCAAAAAGCAAATAGTTTTTAAGCTGATCAAAAGTGACCCACTTATAAGCTCTTACTTCACCCTCCCTGACTTTTATTTGATTTTCGTTCCCTATAAACTTAAACCCAAAAAAATATCTTTCCATTCCATCAAATTCTTTGCCATCATCATTAAATTTAATGGTTTTAAATTTAATCGTTATTGGTAAATCACTTTTTCCAATCAGCAAAAGAGATTTTTTCTCTATATTCAACTCTTCATTTAACTCTCGGTACACCGCGTCTTCTAGTGTTTCTTCCTGTTCAACTCCACCGCCGGGGATTGCAAAATACTTATCTTCAAAAGATTCTAAGTTAACTAAAAGAAACTCGTTCTTATTGTTGGTTATAATTGTTGAAACTCCTTTTCTAAACATGGATTAATTAAAAATTACTTATATAATAAACGATTTATAAATCATTGATATTGCTTTATCTCTCATACCATGCGGTATATGTCTAAAGAATAAATCAGGATCTATTAACTCTACTTCTAAAATTTCATAACCAGTATTAAGCTTTAAAAAGTCAACCTTGCATATATTAGGCAAGACGCCAAACCTTTCCAAGAGAAATGTTTTTAATATGTCCACTTCTTTTTTTATCGCAGCTGGCAAACTGGTGAACTTCATATATACTGGATCTAATTTCTCACTAAAAATTCCAGGAAATCTCTTAATGCCATATAAAGGGACACCATTGATTATGACAACGGACAACTCTCCAGTCAATATATCCTGTCTATAGTGGTCTTATTCCTAATTCATCTATTTTCCGTTATACTATTTACGCCATGACATAGAATAATAAATTTTAAATTTTATTGATTTTATTAATTTAATTTTAACTTTATTCATATGTCTACAAAAATTAACCTTACTAA
>JAHJSK010000053.1 GCA_018830365.1 Patescibacteria group bacterium
AGAAGATTGAGAAGTTTGCTCTAAATCCTGTTCATCTTTTTTTTCTTTTTCTAATTTTTTTCTCTTTTCTTTTTCTTTCTTATCCTCTTTTTCTTTCTTATCCTCTTTTCGCTCTTTTATTTTTTGAGAAAAAATTTTTTTAACTTTATCGGAAAGACCAATTGAGCTTATCTTATTCGCAGGTGAATTTTTATCAGATGCTAAATTCTCGCTATCTTTAACAAAGCCCGGTGTTTCTGTTTCCGTCTCTATTTTTAACTCTATTTCCGATTCTATGCCCTGTTTCATTTCTGACTCTGATGGCAATTGTTTTTTTGGGCTTTCTTCAATTCCCAAATTATTTTTTAATTTTTGAAAAAAAGACATAGAATTAACATTTAACATTTGACAATTAACAATTGACAATTAACAATTGACAATTAACAATTAACATTTGCTTGCCCGCCATAGTGTTTGGTAAGGGCGGGACAATTAACATTTGACAATTAACAATTGACAATTAACATTTAACAACTTTAATCTTACAACTGGCAACTTTAATCTTTCACCTTGCAACACAGATGCTTTTTAATTTTTTAATTTTTTTCATTCCCAGAAAAACAAGAAAAGCGGCAAATGCTAAAATAATTAAAGGTAAAACAAAATTTTCAACGCTTTGTATTTTTATTATAGAAAAATTATAAAAGCCATGGAAAAGCGTGGCGAGTAAAAGTCCTGCCATAAATATTACATTTTTATTTTTAAGATGAAAAAAGGAAAAGCAAAGAAAAATTCCCAGCAAACCAGAGCAAAGGCCATGCAGAAAAGTAGCGAAAACAAATCGTGAAATCATTAACCAAACAACTTTTTCCGCAAGAGCAGGAGTGGAGTAATTAATTAAAAGCAAAATATTTTCTAATGCGGCAAAACCCAAAGCGGAAATAATCATATAAAGGAAAACATCAAATGCCTCATCTAACTCTGAATTTTTCAAAACCTTAAATCTAATCACTATATATTTTAAATACTCTTCAATTAAAGCGCCTCCTATGAAAATAGTCAAGACAGAATACAGAAAAATTTGGTTTTTTAAAAATGTCTTTGCTATTAAAAAAGAAAAACTTTTTTCCAAAACAATTGCCGCAAGAGCGGACAGCATTCCATAAAAGAAAATTTTTAAAATCATTCTGTTGGATTCGGGATGGGCGTCTTTTCTCAAATAAAAAATAAGCCAAACAATGCTGGGGGCAAAACCGAGGAGATAAAGAAGATATACCATATTTAAATTATAAATTATGAATTGCGTCTCGTGTAATTTTAAAAGAAATTTTGTTAGATAGCAAGCCCCCACACCAAAATCTTTGGTGTGGGGGCAAGCCCTTTTTTGAGTTTTACTTTGGAAAATTTTTTGAGTAGAATGATTTGAATAAACGCAAATGTCAAAACTCAAAGTTCAAAACCAAAACTCAAAGTTCAAAACTAGTTTATTAACTTTAAAAAAAGATTGAAGGTTTTATTGGACGCTTTTGGGCATGTTTCCCGTAGGGTTGCAATTGTAAATTAATTCATTGGAATTTGATTGAAAATTGCTGGATCGCCCGAAGCGCGAGACTCCCCGTAGGGTTGCAATTGTAATTTGAAAATTATAAATGATAATGTTCCTTGATACTCCAATTAATAAAATATCCGGGATTGGATTAAAATTCCAGCAAAAGCTCAAAAAAATGGGGGTTAAAACAGCTGAAGACCTTGTTTTCCATTTTCCTCATCGTTATGAGGATTTTTCAAATATCCAACCAATTTCAAAAGTAAAAATAAATCAAACAAATTGTTTTGCGGGAAAAATTTTAGAAATTAAAAACACAAAGACCTGGAAAAAAAAAATGATTTTAACAGAGGCGCTGATTGAGGACAAAACAGGAGCAATAAAGGCAATTTGGTTTAATCAGTATTATTTGACTAAATTTTTAAAACCTGGGGATTTTGTTTGCTTGGCTGGAAAGGTTTTGCTCGGCTCAATGGGACTTTATTTGTCGTCTCCTGTTTATGAAAAAATTTCTGGTTTTGAATTTCAATCCGCGGAGCTTGCTCACACGGGACGATTAGTTCCTGTTTATCCTGAGACAGAAGGACTTTCTTCAAAATGGCTAAGATGGATTCTTTGGGAATTTTTGAAAAAATTTAAAACACAAATTCAAGATTCTTTGCCAGAAGATGTGATTAAAAAAAATAATTTTTTGCCTATTCAAAAAGCAATTTGGCAAATTCATTTTCCCGATTCTGTTTTGCAGGCGGAAAAAGCAAGGGAAAGATTTTCTTTTGAGCAACTTTTTCTCATTGAAATCGCGGTTTTAAAAGAGCGACTGCGAATGAATCAAGAAAAAGCTCCTGCTATTCCCTTAAATGTTGAAATAATAAAAAAATTTGTTGGCTCTTTAAAATTTATTTTAACAGACGCTCAAAGAAAATGCGCTTGGCAGATTGTCAAGGATTTGGAGAAGCCGACTCCTTGCTCGCGTCTGCTTCAAGGGGATGTTGGCTCGGGCAAAACCTTGGTTGCCGTGATTGCGGCTTTAAATGTTGTCAAAGCCGGGTGGCAAGTGGCTTTTATGGCTCCAACGGAAATTTTAACCAAGCAGCATTTTAGAGAGGTCGCGAAACTTTTGAGCTCTTTTAAAATAAGGATCGCGCTTTTAACAGGCAAGGAAGATAAAATTATTTCGCAAAAATTGCATTGCATTACCAAAGACGGAGTAATTCCTGATGTTTTAGAAATATCACGGGCTAAACTTTTAGAAAAAGCAAAAAAAGGAGAAATTGATATTTTAATCGGCACTCATTCTTTGATTCAGGATAAAGTTAAATTTGCTAAGTTAGGGCTTTGCGTTATTGACGAACAGCATCGGTTTGGCGTGGAACAAAGGTCTAAATTGATTCAAAAATCCAGAGGCCTTAAAGAAAAAGTTTTGCTTCCACATTTTATTTCTGTTACTGCCACTCCTATTCCGCGCAGTTTAGCTTTGACTATTTATGGCAATTTGGATTTATCGGTTTTAGATGAGATGCCAGAAGGCAGAAAAAAAATAATTACCAAAGTGGTTACACCGGAACAAAGAAACGAGACATATAATTTTATCAGAAAAAGAATTGAGGCAGGGGAGCAGGCATTTGTTATTTGTCCAAGAATTGAGACCGGGAATAAAGAGGGAAAAGAAGAAAAAGTAAACCTCCACACCAAAATCTTTGGCGTGGAGGCAATCCCCGCAGTAAAAGAAATTTCAAGTTGGTCAGAGGTAAAAGCAGTGGAAGAGGAATATAAAAAACTCTCGCAAGAAATTTTTCCAGAATTAAAAGTGGCAATGTTGCACGGCAGAATGAAACCGGCTGAAAAAGAAAAAATAATGCGGGATTTTAAAAACAAAAAAATTGATATTTTGGTTTCTACTTCAGTGGTGGAAGTGGGGATTGATATCCCGTCTGCCACGGTAATGATAATAGAAGGAGCAGAGAGATTTGGCTTGGCTCAATTGTATCAATTTAGGGGAAGAATAGGCAGGGCAGATCTTCAATCCCATTGTTTTTTGTTTAGCGATTCGCGCTCTGTTAAAACTCGGGCTCGGCTAAAAGCGTTGCTGGAGGCAAAAAATGGATTTGAATTGGCGCAAAAGGACTTGGAAATTCGCGGGCCAGGAAGTTTCAGCGGAGTAAAACAGTGGGGCATTCCCGATTTGGCAATGGAAAATTTAAAAAATCTTGTTTTGGTGGAGCAAACAAGAGTCGCGGCAAAAGAAATTTTACAAAAAGACCCGGAATTAAAAAATTTCCCTTTATTACGACAAAAATTAGAAAAATTCAAAGAAAAAATTCATTTGGAATAAAGAAAATTGAAAGCGCGGGTTTAATATCCTCTATGCTTCGTTTCTCAAGCGATACATTAATGCCTCGTTGATATTGTCAAAAGAAATATTCTCTTTGCCCTCAAAGTCAGCGATGGTGCGGGCAACTTTTAAAACCCGATGATAGCCGCGACCAGAAAGTTTTCCAGAATCCACATATTTTTTTAAAATGTTTTGCCCCGCGCTGTCAATTTGGCAGTATTTTTTTATTTGAGGAATTTTCATTTCCGCGTTAGTCAAAATTTCATCTTTTTCAAATCTCTGTCTTTGAATCTCTCTGGTTTTTTCTATTCTTTCTCTGATTTTTTGGCTTGTATTTTCCTGTTCAGGAGAAATTAGTTCTTCATATTTTAGAGAAGGAACCTGACAAAAAATGTCTATTCTATCCATTAATGGCCCGGATAATTTTCTTCGGTAAGAAGCAATTTGAGAGCTCTGGCAAACGCATTCTTTTTCCGGATTATCATGGTAACCGCAAGGACAAGGATTAGCAGCCGCGATTAAAGTAAATTTAGCGGGAAAAGTAAGGGAGGAATGGGCTCTTTGAATAGTAATTTCGCCTTGCTCCAATGGCTGACGAAGACTTTCCAAAACATCGCGGTGAAATTCAGGAAATTCATCCAAAAAAAGAATGCCGCGATGAGCCAAAGTTATTTCCCCGGGCTGGAGAGGATTTCCGCCGCCAATAAGCGCGGCTTCCGAAGAAGCATGGTGAGGAGAACGAAAAGGCCTTTGAATAATAAATGGATTTTCTTTGGTTAAAGTTCCTATTGCGCTGTAAATTTTGGTGAGTTGAAGCAATTCAGACAGCGCTAATTTTGGCAAAATAGAAATTAATGCCTTGGCTAACAAGGTTTTACCCGCGCCTGGCGGACCCTGCATTAAAAGATTATGCGCTCCGCTGGCAACAATTTCTAACGCTCGCTTAGTGTGATCCTGACCTTGAATCCAACTAAATTCTATTTCAAAAGCCGGAGTTTGTTTTTCAAAAAAAAGAGGGTCTACCTTAAAGCTTGGAATATCTTCTCTTTTTTCAAGGTATCTCAACGCTTGCTTCAAGTCCTTGACGCCAACTACTTTAATTTCTTCTCCATTTAAATTTACCAAAGCCGCTTCTGCCGCATTTTCTTGAGGCAGGATTATTTCATTGTATCCTTTTTCTTTGGCAGCCAAAGAAAAACAAAGAGCTCCTTTAATGGGTTTTAAAAAACCATCCAAGGATAATTCTCCTAAGATGATTTTTTTTGAAGGGTCAAATTTTGTCTGACCCGAGGCCAAAAGATAACTCAAAGCAATCGGTAAATCATAAAGAGATCCTTCCTTTTTTAAATCAGCTGGCGCCAAATTGACCAAGACCCTTTTTGTCTGCTGGTGCGGAGGAGAGAGCTTAATGCTTTTAATGGCTTGTGCTACTCGTTCTTTTGATTCCGTGATTGCTTTGTCTCCCAGCCCCACAATATTAAAAGCTCTTAAGCCGCGAGACGCGGCTGTTTCCACTTCAATAATTTTTACGGAAAGCCCTTGGAGAGCAGCTGAAAAAACTTTAGAAACCATATGTTATTTGAAATTTGAAATTTAAAATTTGAAATTTACAATTTTTAATCTTCTTTTTTTGTCTCAACTACCGGCTTAATATCTATTTTCCAGCCAGTTAATTTAGCGACCAATCTTACATTTTGGCCATCTTTGCCAATTGCCAAAGAAAGCTGGTCAGCGTTCACTAACGCCTCTGCTTTATTGTGAGGAAGAATTTTAACTTCAAGAATTTTAGCGGGGCCCAAACTATTGACAACATATTTTTCCGATTTTTCCGACCATTCAATAACATCAATTTTTTCCCCGCCTAATTCATTAATCACGGTCATTATTCTTGACCCCCTTTGTCCAACCAACGCGCCAATAGGGTCAATATCTTTTTCCGTGGCATGGACAGCGATTTTTGTTCGCGAGCCCGGCTCTCTGGCAATTGATTTTATAACCACTTGACCAGTTGAAATTTCCGGGACTTCTAACTCAAAAAGTTTAGAGACCAATTTTGGATACGCGCGGGAAACAAAAATCAAAGGATTTTTTTGTTCCTCTTCAATTTTTAAAAGATAAAGTTTTAGCCGCTTGCCTGTTTGATAAAATTCCCCGGGTATTTGTTCTGTTTTTGGCAAAATTCCTGAAATTTTTCCTATGTCAAAAAAAACAGCAGTTGGCTCCACTCGCTGGACAATTCCCGAAATAAGTTCTCCTTGTTTTTCTTGATAATCTTTAAGAACCACTTCCTTTTCCGCCTTTTTTATTTTTTGTAAAATTACTTGCTTAGCAGTTTGAGCGGCAATGCGGCCGAATTCTTCTTTTGTTTCCGCTGGTATTTTTAAAAATTCATTCGCTGTTATTTGCGGGTTTAATTTTTTCGCTTCTTCCAAGAGAATGTGGCGTTCTGAATTAAAATGGATTTTATTTTCCGGGGTCTCATCCCCGCTCTTTTTTATTTCTTCCGCTTCTTCTTTGGAAAGAATTTGCTCCTCTGTGACGACCTGTTTTATCCGATAAAAATTCATCTCTCCTGTTTTCAGATTAAAATTAACTTCGTATTTCTCTCCCTTGGCTCCATATTCTTTTTTGTACGCGGAAGACAAAGCTATTTCAATTATTTCTTTTACTTTTTCTTGGGTAATTCCTTTTTCTTCCGCGATTTCCATTATTGCTGATGTTAAAGTTTTTAAATCCATATTTTTTAATTTATTTTCATTTGGTTTTTAACGACTTCTAAAAATTTTTGGAAATGAGAAAATGCTTGAGGCAAATCAGTATAAATTTTTTCAGCAAGAATTTCGCCATAAGCATGAACAGCATAATTCCTCAGAGATGTTAATTTAATCCAAAATTCATCATATTCAATCAATCCTTGGTGAAATGCCTCTTGAAAACAATTTTTTGGAGAAGCGCAGATAGCATTATGCTCTTCTTCTAAATACGCTTTTAGAGTTTTCCATCCTAAATCAAAAACAATTTCAAAGCGCTTAATTGCTGAATCCCGGACAATATCAGTTTTTTCCATTTTTAAAACCTCTTCTAATCGCAATAAGGCCTTTTCAAAATCTTCCAATTATTGAAGTAAATTTTGTCATAATTTCAATTTAATAATTCTATATGCTGGCTTGCCACTTCTTTGAATTTCGGCGCCACTCTTAAAAAATCAACTATTTCAATCTTATACAATAAAGGCAAATTAGCAATATCTTCTTCTATTTGAAATAATATTTTTGTCGGAATCGGCTGCGCGCCCTCAATCCCAATATCAACATCAGAACGTTCATTTCCTTTCCCAGTTACTCTTGAACCAAAGAAAAAAACACGATACGAATTAATATCTAAATATTTTTTAACAATTTCCAAAATTTCTTTTTTAAGTTTTTCAGCTGGATAAAATTCAAGCCGCATAAATATGAACAAAATTTTCTTTTGAAAATTTTGCAAATTCTAAATTCTAAATCCTAAATCCTAACTAAATTAAACCAAATTCAAAATCCAAAATATCAAAATCGCAAACCTTTTGTTTTATAGTAATTTTGAAAATTCTTCAGGGAAAAGACTGATTTCTCGAAGGATTTGACGCAAAAGACCTCGTCCAATATCCTCGTTGCTATGCCGCGGGATTAAAGTAAATCTGCCATCAAGATGTTTGAAACAAATATGCGCTCCTTTTTGACGCAATTCATAGAATCCCAATTTTTTAAGAACACGGATA
>JAHJSK010000054.1 GCA_018830365.1 Patescibacteria group bacterium
ATAAAACTTTATAAACCCCTCATTTTTTAACAATTATTAAAAACCATTATCAAGTCGCTAAATAATTTACCTTGAATAAACCCCGGACATTCGGGTGGGCTTATTGCGTTTTCTTGATAAATTTTAAGGTGTATAAAGATTGTTAAGGACATTAAAAAGTCGGTTTCTCGGAGCCGATTTTTTATTATAATATTAAATCGGCCCAATTATCAAATGAATTATCCTTAAAATCTTTGTTCGGTTTATCAAAATAAATCCATCGTCCTCGATAATCTCTTTGGTCGGTGTTGGCAACTATTCCACCAAAAAGTTTTTTGCCTTTTTTATTTTCACTTTGAATATATTGTCGCAAACCATCTGACTTTGGTCCAAAATCACTTAAAAAAGTCCCGTGCGGATCAAAAAGCCCAATTCGACCATCTTTCAACATCACTATAAAGTCGACATAAAAAGGTTTCTTTTCTCCATTGTCATAAGGGATTGCAAAAAATGTTGCGTCCCTGTCGCCATTTTTAAACCACCACTCAACCTTTTCTGACTTGTCTAAAAAATTAATAAAAGTCGTTTCCGATTTCCATTTTTCATCGTTATAAAATGGTTGCATAATTGATTTTTCAACGCTTACTGCTGAATATTCTTTGCCAAAAGATAAAGTTTCCGGAATATTCCAATTTCCAACATCCATCATTTCGCTTTCTTTTTTTATAACCTCCGCTTGATATTTTTCTTTTGCTTTGCCCAAAACATTAACAAAATGTTGCGAATTTTTGTCGCTCAAAATAATCTGGACAATTTCTTCCCATTTATCCGCAATTTTCTCCCAGTCGCTTTCAAAAAATTTATAGATTGATTCCTCTACTCTTTTAACCGATCTATCTTCGGGATAGAAAGGGGTTAAATTATTGCGCACAAAAAAGTCAAATAATTTTTGTAAGTCAAAGTCGCTTGCTTTTATTTCTTTGTCGCCGACAATTTTTGCCCCAGCCAAAGCGTCAACATCTTCGGCTTTATAATCAGAAATAATTTTTAAGTCAAACTTTCTCGCTTTAATATCAATCTGCCTTTTTAAGTCGTATTCTTTCGCTTGCTTCAAAAATATTTCTTGAAAAAGTGGCGATAATCTTGTTTTTTCGCGGTGTCTTTTCGGATAGCGCGAGAGCAAACTTAATTTAGGATCAAAACGCCTTTTGCTCGTGTAAATAGTGATGTAATCTTTGGCAATATCTTCCTGAATTTCTATATTGTCCAAGTTGGTATAAACATAGCCGTAATTCAAAATTTCGTTTTTATAATGTCCTTTATCTGGCTCTGGCATTCGCATAATTCTGCCAACGGTCTGAATGGAAAAAATACGGCTTTTCCATTCTCTAAAAACAACCAAAATTTGGGCTCGTGGACAATCCCAGCCATAAGCAATAGCTTCTTTAAAAATCAAAACTTCAACAGGACTATCATTTCTCTCAACATTTTCTCTATTTATTTTTTCTTCCGAAAGCCAAATTGCTAATTTATTATTGCCTTTTTCAGTCGTAATGCTGTATTTACTTTTTAAAATTTTCTCTATCTCCAATCGCAACTCATCTTCTCTGTTTCCAATCCTTCGCGGTATCTGAATTAAAACTAAAGGATTAATATCGGTTTTTTCTTTTTTATACGCCTCTACTAATTCCTGTCGTTTTTTCATCGCCGCCGTAATTGTCAATTCCTCGGTGCTTTTAATATCTTTATCACCGAGTTTATTTGTGTATATTTTTCCGCTTTTAATAAATTTATCAAATTCTTCATTCAAAATAATGGCTTTTTTAATCATTCCTTCTTTTTTAACATCTTCCAAATCAATAGAAACCATATCATCTGGATCTTTCAAAATTGGCGTTGCCGCCACTTCAATTGTCAAATCAGCGTTTATGTCTTTGCGTAATTTTGTCGCCGCCTGTTCTTCTTTTGCGTCTTTTGCTCCGGCCGCAAACCAACTTTCATCTATGATTAAAATAATTTTTCTGTCTTCTTCTCTTGTTCGTTCTAAAACTTTAGATAAATTAAAATCTTGTTCATTATCTCTAATGTAAATAGCATTCTTTTTATTTATGCTTTCCCAGTTGAAAAACAAAATTTCATTTTCGCTAATTTTTCTGTCGTCCAAATCTTCAAAATAGAAACATTTTAACGCTCTGTTTGTTTCAAAATAATTTTCTAATTTTTCTTTGCTTTGAATATGAAGCTGTCTCGGAGCCGCCCAAATAAAGCCGAGCGATTGTCTAACTTCCCTGCCTACGCCGACCTGCCTGCCGGCAAGGCAGGGGCTTCGGCGGGCAGGTCTATCGTCAACCAATTGTTTTAAAAACTCGGCCATCATTATTGTCTTGCCTGAACCAGTCGGCGACTTAAAAACCAATTTTTTACTACCCGAATAACCCAAAAGTCTTTTAGTTTTGATTAATAAATCGTCTATTGCGTTTTCTTGATAAATTTTTAATTGCATGATTAAAATTACTTTTTCTTAATTTTTTCCATATGCTCTTTTGATTTGCTAAAAAACCACACGATTTTTTTACGAAAATAATCATTGAAAAAGCAAAGATAAAAAAATAAAATTGATAGTCCTATTATTAATTCTACGCGTAAAATCCAACAAATAATTTCTAATAATGATATTATTCCCACAAATAAAGTTAGAATTATTGTGTAAGCAATGGGGAAATGTGCCCAACTTATCTCGCCCCGTTTCACGCCCCCTTCCAACGAAGCAGAAAGGTTGATTGTTTCAACCAATTCTTTTTTAAAAAAATTGGATGTTTCTTTTTTGCATTGACCACAAAATCGGCTCGGCTTTTCATTTTGACATATTGTACAAAAAACTTTGTCTTGCATTTTTTTACTTAAAAATCCTTCTATAAACCCTCAAAATCGCTTCCGGTATGGGGGATAATTGGACTTTTTGTTTTATATCTTCAAATTCATCGCCAAAAGTTTCATCACCCAAAGAAAAAATATAGACGCTGAATTTGTCTTTTATATCCTTAATCGCTTTTTTGAAAGCTGAAATTGCCACTTGATCAAAAATTATGCCAGTATAATGATCGTGATTTTTGAAAATTTTAAAATCTTCTCCGTCTCGAACTAACTCAAAAGTTTCCTCTTTTACACAAAGCATATCCGTTGCTTGCTTTGTGAGTTTTATTTTGTTTTTATCTGTTGGTTCATCATATTCAACAAAATTGGTTTTGAAGTATTTTAGATTGCCACCCAAACCTTCCACTTTTTCTCCTTTTAAGTTTTTATAACCCTCAATAACTTTTTTAATTCGCGGATAACAAATATCTTCTGCAATTTTTAAACCACTTCCATTGTTGTCTTGGTTATCGGTACATAAAATAAATTTCCTATTGCCACCATCTTCTTTGTTTAATTTCATAACAGCGTGGCCTGTTGTCCCGGAACCAGCCATAAAATCAACAATTATAGATTCTTTTTTAGAACCCAGCTGTATAAGAGTCTTAATTAGTAAAGTTGGCTTTGGATTTGAAAAAATATCTTCATCTGTATCTTTTAGATTAAATAATTCCCGTAATTCTTCTTTTCCTCCAGTAGTAGTTCCTTTTGTTAATAAAACGGAATATGGTGTTATCTCTCGTTGTTCGTTTATAAAAATCTTAATAGCAGGAACCGAGTTATTATTTTTCCCCCAATAAATTCTTCCGTCTTTATTTAATAATTCGAATTCTTCTTGGGGTATATCAAATTGTCTCGTAAACTTTTTACCAGAAGGAGATTTTACAGTATAAAAATTCTTATGTTTTGGATTTGAAGCATCTTCTCTACGGGAAATACTACCAGCTTTATATGGACCTCTTAAATCATTATCTATATTATCATATACATTTTGAAAATTTGGCTTTTCTAAAATTTTATTTAAAATTCTTTTATTTTTAAAACCAACAATCACATATTCATGGTCTTTTCTAAATGTTGTCGTATTTTTCATCTTACCGTCGCGTCCGTCGCCACTTTTACGCCATACCATAATATCGATATTTCCGTCGTTAAATATTTGATCGGTTAATAATCTCAAAGGGGCTATTTCATTATCATCAATTGAAATGAAAATCACCCCTGTGTCTTTTAACAGATTTTTCGCCAACCTCAATCTTTTTTCCATGAAAGAAAGCCATTTTGAGTGGCGGTAAGAATCTTCTTTATCAACATAATGGTCGTTGAAAATAAAATCTTTATTTCCTGTGTTATACGGCGGATCAATATAAATGACATCAATTTTTTTATTATGTGTGTAATTCAAAACCGAAAGGGCGTGATAATTGTCGCCTTCAATTAGTAAATTTACCGGTTTGTCTTTGTCAGTGATAATTTCTTTATTTTTTACTTCTTTAAGTACCGGCAATTTTTCTTTGCACATCTCAACTAATTCTTCAGGTTTTTCTTCCCAAACAAGCCCGTATTTTTTCTTTTTCTTCAACTCCTTTTTCAGCCGTTCGACTTCCTTATTTAATTTTTCTATTTCTAATTTATTGTTCATAATGTTGTAGTGTGGATAACTTAACTTGCTTGCTTTAAAAATTATGCTATAATGCTCCTGTAGATGAAAATCTACTAATCACGCGGTCCCGCCTAAAGCGGGATTTTCGCTTTTAATATAAACTCTTTTGCCTGTATAAAATTTACCGAAATCAATATATTTATCCTTTATATTATGCAATTCCCCGGCCACTATATTCCGCACACCAACTACACCAATTTTTTTATTTTTCACTTTCAATCTCTCTAATGGTTCTTTCAAATCTGAATCGCCAGAAAAAAGCATAACCGCTGTTAATTTTTCGGTGTCATCCAACATATCCATTGTCATTTCTACATCAAAATTACACTTCGGTTCTTCAATAATTATTCCCGATTTTTGCAACTCATTTATCAATTCTTGAATTTTGTTTTTGACCGAACCATCAAATAGTGTTATTGTGTGGCGTTGGAAAAATAGGCCTTCATCAATATCTTTTATAATAAATTTCATTGACTTAGTTCTCAAAATCGCACCTGTTTTTTTAATACGATTATGAAAAGCTTCAGAATTTTTCAAATCTCTCTCGTTTTTTCCATAATAAATTTTGATCTCTTTGATATTCGGGAAAGTGAAAAGCTGCCCAACAACATCTTCTATTCTGAATTTCCAGCCCAAAACATTCTGCCAATGAAACATATTAGTCAAGTCCAAATACGCAAAGATGGCCGTTTCTTTATTGATCCAATCCAAATAATCTTTTCTTACCATAAATTTATTTAAAATGTCTTGAGGAATATCCATGTCTTATATCAAATTTTTTTCTTTAAAACTAAAATAATTGTTTTTCGTCACAATAATATGATCCATCACTTCTATACCCAAAATTTTACCTGCCTCTACCATTCTTTTGGTTAAATCTAAATCATCTTCTGACGGCTCCGAATCCCCGGAGGGGTGATTGTGTGCTAGAATTATTTGAGCGGCAAAAATTCGCGCCGCCGGTTCAAATACTTCGCGCGGGTGGACTAAACTAGCATTTAGTGTACCAACGGAAATAGTTTCTTTATTTAATAGCTCGTTGCGTGAATTCAAGTATAAAACAACAAAATTTTCTTTTTTATATTCCCGCAAAAAGGAAATTTGAGCAATTATTTCTTTTGTGGTCTGAATTATTGGTAGAGTGCTTGAAGAATCAACCTCTAAAACTCTACCAGCAAATTCAAAAGCGGCTAAAATTTGAGTAGCTTTGGCCGGTCCAATTCCGTTTATTTTTTTAAATTGATCAAAATTCAATCCAAGCAACTTTTTCTTAGGATAATTTGAAAGAATATCTCGGGCAACTTCAAGAACATTTTTGCCTTTTGTCCCAGTACCTAAAAGAATAGCCAAAAGTTCATAATCTTTTAAAAATTTTGCCCCGGACTTAATCAATTTTTCCCGCGGTCTATCAACTTTTGGAATGTCTTTAATCTTCGGCATAAAATTTATTTCATTAAATCATCAAGCGAAACGCCAAGAGCATCCGCAATTTTTTTAACAGTATCAATCGTGGGATTGGGTATTGCGCCAGCTTCTATTTTAGCGATAGTTATGAAAAACAAGATCAGCCTTTTTTAATAAGACATCTTGAAAAATACCGAACTTGTTTTGGTATTTTTTTATGTTCTCATCGATTGTGGATTTTCCGTTGAATGTAAAATTATGCGGTGTGTATTTGAAAATATCCGAACCGATTTCATTAACGGGCTCCGCCTTCGTTGAAACTTCGGTGGACAGGTCGGCGGGCGGAATTCCCCCCGAACCCCCTTTCCGCCCGCCTCGCCTTGAAGCGGAAGCGAAAAGAACGATTTCAAGTTTTTCCCTGCCTGCCGCAGGCAGGTAGGGCGGCGAGAACTCCTAAGATTTCGCTTGATGAATAACTCGCCGAGGAAATGGAATCTCTATTCCCTCTCTGTCAAAGGCGATTTTAATTCTTTTTCTTAACTCTCCGGTTATGTCCCATTGTTTCAGTGGTTTGGTTTCGTCCAAAATTTTGATGACAATAGCTGAATTGTCGAAATCATCAACGCGTAAAAATTGCGGCGGCTTGATGATAAATTCTTTCCAAGCAGGGTCGTCCGCCAATTCCTGGCCGACTTTATTTACCACCGAAATCACCTGCTCCAAGTTAGAGTTGTATGAAATTCCAATATTCAAATTGACCCTGGCGAAATATTTTGAGAGGTTAGAAACTTTTTTAATTTCTCCGTGAGGTACATGGTGAACAGCGCCGTCCAAATCCCGAAGGGTGGTCATGCGCAAACTGATGTCTTCAACGAGACCGCATGTTCCGTCAAGACACACGACATCATTGAGACGATACTGATTCTCCATAATAATAAAAAGTCCACCAATAAGATCGCGAATAAGATACTGTCCGCCAAAGCCGAAGGCTAACCCTACAATCCCAGCAGCCGCGAGGAACGGCCCAATAGCAAAACCAATCTCTTGTAGCACCATAAGTAGAGCGAGAATCCATATAAAGATACTGGCTGAGGTAGAGAAAATTTTAATGAGCGTATCCTCTCTCTTTTTCTCCGCCTCCTCGCTAAGAAAATGATCGGAAACGACAATCTTTCTGATAAGTTTTCCAATAAAAACACCCATTGAACGGCGGATAAAATAGGCAACAAAAATAATAGCGATAATCTTTACGCCATGATCAAGCAACCAGGGAGATATTTTTTGAATAATTGTTTGAAGGTAATCCATAATGAATGAAAAATTTCTTTTATCCTTATAAACCCCAGAACATTTGAGCTTAACTTAATTAGCCGAGAAAACAGCTGATTTTGCTCAAGTTTCGCAAATTTGCCAAAGTTGAGCAAGCAACTTATTAAGTTGAGATTTGAGGAAGTTATGCCCCCGACATTATCTCTATTTAAATTGATAGCGATCTTCGTAAAAATTATTTTATTTTCAAACGAAGCGAGTAAAAACAAAAAGCTTGCCCCGTTAGATAATTCAATATCTAACTGGGGTAAATTTTTGTTTTTTTCCGACCCGCGCTTTGCCGTAGCTCCCGCGAGGCGAGGCTTGCCCGCCAAAGTTTTGCTTCGCAAAATTTAGGCGGGCGAGTGCCGAAAATACACCCCCAGACATTTGAAAGGGGTTTATCCCTCACCTTTTTCCTTCGGGAAAAAAGGTGAGGGATTTAATACTCCACCCAAATGTCTGGGGTTTATAAAACCTCTCTTGGCAATTTCCAAACATAAATTCCCAAACCGAAAGAAATAACCGCCATGATAACGAAAACTGTTTCGTAACCAAATGTTTGAATAAAAATACCGCCGATGAACGCCGCGACACCCGTAACGATTGCGGCTATTCCTTCCCACCTTCCCCACTCAACAATAGAATTTTCCTTGGTGGTGTGATTAGAGTAAACAGAATCAAATGCCGGAGTTCCTAATGCCACAGCAATGCCCCAAAATATCTGAGTGACTATGAGCTGTGGTATGTTTGTCATAAAAGCATAGCTTATAAACACTACACCGCGTAAAATATATCCCAGAGCAATAAGAAGCTCCGGCTCTTTTACTTTCATCTGCCAGTTTGAGAAAAGAAATATAAGCACTCCGCTGACAATTGAAAAAATCGCCCAAGATAGTCCGGCGAATGCAATACTGCCACCAATCTGTTGAACAAAAACCGCATAGAATGGCGCGAATAGTCCCATAATGAATATGAGAATGGAATTTACCATTATTAAAATGCGCAAACTCCGGTTAAGTCCTATTTTCGGAAAAATAAATGCGTAAATTTTTTTAGAATTGTCTTGTTCCATACATTTTTATTCCATTACCTTGAATTACGAAATGCCAGATTTCAAGAGACCCGACCTCTCTAAAACTGAATAAAAACAGACCTGCCTGTCGGCAGACAGACCTGCCTGTCGGCAGACAGACCTGCCTGTCGGCAGACAGACCTGCCTGTCGGCAGACAGACCTGCCTGTCGGCAGACAGACCTGCCTGTCGGCAGACAGGTTAAAAGAGGTCGGGTCTCTCC
>JAHJSK010000010.1 GCA_018830365.1 Patescibacteria group bacterium
AGCAAAAAATTTTTTATCGGAAATTAAAATTTGGTTAGGAGATGATTATGCAATTAATGCTTGGCAATACATAATTAATTGGCAAGCCGTTGATGAAACAGATGAACAATTAAATTATTATCAAATAGAAACAAAGCAGGATCAAGGAGAATGGCAGGATTTAATAAACCAAACAAAAGAAAAAAGCGCGAACTTTTCCATTAGTCAAGATTTTACAACTTATTATTTTAGAGCAAAAGCGGTATTTATTGACGGAAGAGAAAGCGTGTCTAAAGAAATTTCCGCGCCGTTTGCCTCGCGTCCAGTAATTATTAACGAGGTGATGTATCATCCAGAAGAAGACGCGTATTATGAATATATTGAGTTGTACAATCTTTCGTCAGCGGAAATTGATTTGGCAAGCTGGAAATTAAAAATCGGAGAGACAATTGAAAAACTGGAATTAGCTACTGGAACTTCAACTATTATCAAACCGAATGCCTTTGTTGTAATCGGAGACAAACCGAGCAAACCGAGCGACAAAAATATTTACGACGGATTTTACGCGATTGAATGTAATTCAGAAAAAATTTGTCTTCAAATAGATGACGCGAGTTTTGGCAATGGGGGATTGAGCAATCAAGGAGAAACTATTGCCTTACTAAATGATAAAGATGAAATCATAGATGAAATTAGTTATACAAAAGCAAGCCAGGATCAAGGCAAAGCATTGCAAAAAATCAATCCTTATAGTTTGTCTTCGCATGAGAGCAATTTTTCTTTAATTTCCGGCTCGCCAAATCAGGCAAACCCGTGTCTTAATTTTTCCGCCCCGACCCATATTTTAAACGATTATATTATTTTTGAAAATACTATTTTTACAAGCAAGGCGTCTCCTTATCTTTTGTTTTCAGATTTTTCTAATTCTCCTACATTGGCAGAAAACAAAACTTTAATAATTGAGCCGGGCGTAATTTTAAAACCTCAAAACGCGGAAGGAGTTAGTTTAACAATTCAAGGCACTTTAATTGCCAAAGGAACAAGCGAAAAACCAATTAAATTCACTTCGCCAAATCAGGAACCATTGCCAGGGGATTATGGCCAAGCATTGTCATTTACATCTGAAAGCAAGGATTCGGTTTTGGACTATGCGGTTTTTGAATATGGCGATCTCATTATGCTTTCCTTTCCAATGATGAGCGTGTTTGAAACAAATATAAAAATAAAAAATTCTGTTTTTAGAAAATCTTTGTCTTCTGCTTTGTCATTAATTGAAGCTGACGCTGAAATAGAAAACACGCTTTTTGAAGACAATGAAAATATCGGTCTTTCCATTCAAGGCGGCGCAACAAAAATAATCAATTCTTCTTTTAAAAATAATCAATTAGGAATAGATGTATTTCAGGCGGGTCAGGTTTTTTTGCAAAACAATGTTTTTTCGGAAAATCAGAAACCCATTTCTTTTACCATTGATAGCGCCATTAATTTTGACGAGACAAATAAAATGGAAAACAATAATATTCAGGGCGTTTTAATTAATACAAAAAAAACATCGCAAACAGCGACAAATACCTTGGAAGCACTGCCATTCCCTTATGTTTTAGAAAATTCGTTGGATATTATGGAAGGACAATCATTGTTCATTAACCCGGGAGCAGTTATCAAATTGCTCGGGGATTTTTCTATTTTTGAAGTCAAGGGAAATTTATTCGCTCAAGGCACAGAAGGCAATCCTATTATTTGGACTTCATTAAAAGATGACCAATATCTTGGCGACACTAATAACGACGGAGAAAACAGCGCGCCAGCAAAAGGGGATTGGCAAGGCATTCAAATTTTTAACAAGGCTGATTTAAAAAATATTAAATTAAGATATAGTATAGAAAATCCTATCTATATTAAGCAAGGCGCTGAAGTTATTCAAGAAAATGTTATTATTGAGTGAATTGCGAAATGTAAAATTTTAAAATATGACAAAAAAATTAGATCCAATGCCCTTTTTGAGAAAAAAGCGCTGGATAAATAAAAAAAACACTCCGAAAACATTTTTTAAGTGTCCCGGTCAAAAATCTAAGGTCTATTTAGATTACGCCGCAACTACTCCAACCGACCCGCGAGTTGTTAATGCAATGTTGCCGTGGTTTTTTGAAAAATTTGGCAATACAATGTCTCTGCATAGTTTTGGCCAGGAAGCAAAAAATGCGCTGGAGAAAAGCAGAGAAGCAGTGGCGGGCTTAATGGGAGCAAAATCCGATGAAATAATTTTTACCAGCTCTGCCACGGAAAGCAATAATTTGGCATTAAAAGGAGTTGCATTGGCCAATAGGGGAAAAGGGAATCACATTATTATTTCTCAAATTGAACACCCTTGCATTTTGGAAAGCGCTAAATGGTTGGAAACGCAAGGTTTTGAAATAACAAAAATAAAAAATGATAAATATGGATTGATTGATCCCGAAGATGTAAAAAAAGCGATTCAAAAAAATACGATCTTGGTTTCAATTATGCATGCCAACAATGAAATAGGAACAATTCAACCAATTGAAGAGATTGGCAAGATTTGCAAAAAAAAGGGAGTTTATTTTCACACCGATGCCTCGCAAAGTTTTGGCAAAATTCCCATTAATGTTAACGAAATGAACATAGATTTGCTTACTGCTTCTTCCCATAAAATGTATGGTCCAAAAGGAGTTGCTTGCTTATTTGTCAAAGAAGACACAAAAATTGCTCCGATCCTGCATGGCGGGGGACAGGAAACAGGGATAAGGCCTTCAACCATAAATTTGCCAGGCATTGTGGGATTTGCAAAGGCCTGTGAGATTTGCAAAAAAGAAATTTACAAAGAATCAGCGAGATTAATAAAATTAAGAGATAAATTAATAAATACAATTTTGAAAAAAATTAATGGCTCTCGGCTCAATGGTCATCCTGAAAAACGATTGCCGAACAATGCTAATTTTTCTTTTGATTTCATTGAAGGCGAAGCATTAATGATTCAGCTTGACCTTTTGGGCGTTGCTGTTTCCACTGGTTCGGCTTGCGCTAGCGCGCATCTTGAACCCAGTTATGTGCTTTTAGCTATAGGATTAAAACCAAGGCAAGCGCATGGCTCCTTAAGATTGAGTTTAGGCAGATGGACAACAGAAAAAGAAATTAACTATGTTTTGAAAATTTTGCCCGAATTCGTTGAAAAATTGAGAAAAATTTCTTCTCTTAAAAATTGGTAATGGTTAATATTGGAATAAAAATGAAACGCATTAGAGTTTAATTTGAGAATTTTTGTTGATTGGAAATTTTAACTTTTTGATTAAAATTTTTTTTCTCAATTTAATCAATTTTTCTTTGTTCATATGATTGATAGATTAATAATAATATTTTATTAGTCCACCAACTCAAAAAGCAAAATTCAAATATGGGGCGTTTCACTTTCATTCCAATATTAACCATTAGTGTTTGAAAATTCATTGAAAATTGCCGCCCTACGGGTGGTCATCCGCAGGACGATCACCCTACGGGAGATGTCCTGAAGGGACAAAAATTGAAAATTATAAAATAATTTTATGAAATTAATAATTGTAGAATCGCCCACAAAAGCGAAAACTATTTCAACATTTTTAGGCAAGGAATATCAAATTATTGCCACAATGGGTCATATTCGTGATTTACCAAAAAGCGAACTGGGCGTTGATGTTGAAAATAATTTTGAGCCCAAATATGTAATTCCTCTTAAGGCGAGAAAAACAATAGGCCTGTTAAAAAAAGAAAGCGAAAAAGCGGATTTAATTATTTTAGCTACTGACGAAGACAGGGAAGGCGAAGCCATTGCCTGGCATATTACCCAGATTTTAAATTTAGACAATGTCAAATGTCAAATGTCAAATGTCAAATGTCAAAATAGGATTGTTTTCCACGAAATCACCAAAACAGCCATTGAAGAAGCGATAAAAAATCCAAGAAGCATTGACTCTGCTCTTGTTGACGCCCAACAAGCAAGAAGGGTTTTGGATAGAATTGTCGGGTACAAGCTCTCTCCTTTTCTGTGGAAAAAAGTAGCCAGAAGATTGTCCGCGGGAAGAGTTCAGTCAGCAGCGGTAAAATTGGTTTGCGACAGAGAGGAAGAAATAAAAAAATTTATTCCTCAAGAGCATTGGACAATCGTCGCTTCGCTCCTCAAAATCAAAAATCAAATCGCAAAAATCAAAAATAATGAATTTGAAGCAATTTTAGTAAAAAAAAATGGAAAAATAATACCAAAATTAGGCATTGAATCAAAAGAACAAGCGGAAAAAATTTTAGAGGAATTAAAAGGAGCTGAATATAAAATAATTAGCATTGAAAAAAAAGAGGTGAAAAGAAATCCTTTGCCCCCATTTACCACCAGCTCTTTACAACAGGAGTCGTGGCAAAAATTTCATTGGCCAGCAAAACTTACTATGGGAATAGCTCAAAATTTATACGAGCATGGACTTATTACTTATCATCGCACTGACTCTTTGAATTTATCAAGCCAAGCTCTTGGCGCGGCGAAAAATTTTATTAAAACAAATTTTGGCGAAAATTATGCCGCAGGATTTTTAAGAAATTTTAAAACAAAAAGCAAAGGAGCGCAGGAAGCGCACGAAGCAATTAGGCCAACCGTCCCGGAAAAAACACCGGAAAACACAAAAAACAATCTTGAAGCAAAACAACAAAAACTTTACGACTTAATTTGGCGAAGATTTATTGCTTGCCAGATGAGCCAAGCCATTTTTGATTCCACTGCTGTGGAAATTGAAGCTGGAAATTCAAAAACAACCCTACGGGGCGTCTCGTCCTTCGGACGATCCAGCAAAATCAACCCTATGGGGAGTCCGTCAAAAAGCGTTCAGCAAAATAATTACATTTTTAGAGCAAATGGACAAATTTTGAAATTTGACGGCTTTTTAAAAGTTTATCCGATTAAATTTAAAGAAACAGAATTGCCGGGATGCGAAAAAGATGAAATTTTAGAATTGATAAAATTAATTCCTTTTCAGCATTTTACACAACCGCCAGCAAGATATACAGAAGCCAGTTTAATTAAAGCGTTGGAAGAAAATGGCATTGGTCGGCCATCAACATACGCTCCGATTTTATTCACTATTCAGGCAAGAAATTATGTGGAAAAAAATGAAGACAAAAAATTTCAACCAACAGAAATTGGAACCGTGGTTAATGAGGTTTTGACAATTCATTTCCCGGAAATTGTTGATATAAAATTTACCGCTCAAATGGAGGAAAAATTAGATGAAATTGCCCTTGGAAAAGAAAAATGGACAGCGGTAATAAAAGAATTTTACGAACCGTTTGAAGAAAATCTCCAAAAAAAATATCAGGAAGTTTC
>JAHJSK010000055.1 GCA_018830365.1 Patescibacteria group bacterium
AAAATCCAATTGCCAACCGCAATCTTTAATGGCTAAATTTAAATTATTGCTGTCTACAAGCACGTAAATTTTTTCTTTTTTATTCTTTATTTCCTTTTTGTTTTTTATATTATTTTATTATTGTATCGGAAAGTGTTTATCCCTCACCTTTTTTTCTTAAATGAAAAAAGGTGAGGGATTTGTTTTGAAAGCAAATTGAGATGTTTGAGTTCACCCTGTTAAATGCCCTGAAGGGCAATTCGCCAAAGGCGAATTATTTAACAGGGTAAATTAAAGCGTTCCACTACCGCGTCCCCGCTTCGCCCGCGAAGCGGGGCGAGTCGCCAGTGCAATTTTTTTCAGAAGAAAAAATTGCATATCTGGTTCTTTATCAAAAAATCTTTTACAATTTTAAAAATTTTCTGATGGCCTTTTGCGTTAGGATGCAACCCGTCATAAAAATCTTTATTATTTAATTTATCAATTATTTCAACAAATAAAAGCTTTTCTTTTTTATTAACTTTTTTAATAATATTATTGTAAATTTTAACATTTTCTTTATCATAACATTTTCCCGTTGTGCTGGCAGGCAACGGTTTAGTTTCCCCATCATCTCCCTTTGCAATGCCTATAAATATTATCTTGTTGGTGAACTTCTTTGCTTTTTCAATTAATTTCAATAAATTATTTTCAAATTTATCAACTGAAACAGAAGGATTATCTTTGGTTATTCTATAAAAAGAGTCGTTAATTCCTATGGCAAAAATAATAACATTTGGAACTCTTGCCTTTGCTTCAACATCAATCCTTTTTAAAATACTTTCTGTTGTGTCCCTATCAATGCCCAAATCATATAACTCCAATACGGCTTTTGCGTTCTTGTTTTTCTCTTCAAGATAATTTCTTAATAGATTCGCCCATCCTACACGAGATGGCAATCCTCTTCCCCATGTAATACTGTCTCCGAAAATACAAATTATTGTTTTCATAATTATTTTCTGCTTATTCTTTAATTAAATTAATTTTTATCGGCTTGTTAAAAAACATCTTGGCTGTTTTATTAAAATGAGGACTGAAATCTGTCAGATAATAAAAAATTTTATTTTCAAACAAAGCCCCGATTAGCGGGGCGAGCCCGCTTTGACGTAACTCCAGCGAGGCGAGGCTCGCCCGCCAAAGTTTTGCTTCGCAAAATTTAGGCGGGCAAGTGCCGAAAATACACCCCAAATGTTTAGGGTTTATTTTTCATTTTATTCTATTCTATTCTGCCCTTTTGCTTACTTAATTGCAAACACCTTGTTTTTTGAAGAAAATCCTGAAACAAAAATAATCTGCGATGTTGCAACTTTAAAATACTTCGCCAATTTTTTAATGATTGCCTGATTTGCTTTTCCTTTTTCCGGCGGCTCTTTTGTCGCCGCCAAAAAATGATTGTCGTCAATTTTTTCAAATTTTTCCGTTTTTGTTCTTGGTTTTACTTTAACAAAAATTTTCATGCACGCTGTTTTATCTTTTCGCGGAATCGCAGATATTTTTAAAATCGCAAAAAGCGCATTGCCAGCCCGATGTCGGCTTAAAATCGCTGATTTTTATTTTCTCTATTTCCGCTATTATTTTTTCTTTTATTTTTATTTTTTCCGCTTCTGTTCCTAAAAACGATTTTTTCTCTCCATTGTTAAGATAATGGTAAGTTAGTTTTTTGGGGTTTAATTTAAAAACTTCTTCTGCTGCAAGCTGGTAAATCAATAATTGCTCTTTGTCTTCAAGAGCAAGATTGTCTTTAGCTGTCCCAGTTTTGTAGTCCAAAATTTCCACTCCATCGATTGTTTTATCAATGCGGTCAATCACGCCGTATAAAGTATGCTCCCTTATTTTTAAATTAAAAGGCATTTCCAACGCAATATCATTATTAATCCTTAAAATTTTCGGGGGGTTTTTCAAAAATTCTTCGTAAAAATCTTTTATTATTTTTTTGCCCAGTTTATAATATTCATCTTTCTGAATTTTACTTTCATACCACTCGTCAAGCCATTTTTTTTCATAAATTTCTTTAAGCAAATCAAAGCTTAAAATATCTCCTTTTTTCTTTCCTTTGCCCGCAATTTGCTGGCTTGTTTTATCCTCTTTAAATCCGAATAAATTTTTTTGTTGACTTTCGCCGAGTTTTTGCGCGTATTTTAGAAAATCATACAAAACAGCATGCATTGTTTTGCCGAACGAAAAAACCGCTTTGCCCTTTATCGGAATTTTTAAAATAAAATTAAATTTGTATTGCAAGGGACATTTTTCAAAAGCAGCTAATTGCGAAAAAGAAAATCGTTCGGGCAAAAAACTCAATTCTACTTTGTTTTTTATTCTAATCAAACTCGGTTTTTTCCCAAGCAATTCACTTGAACTTCGCCTCTCAATCTTTGAGTTTTGAGTTTTGAGTTTTGAGTTTTGAGTTTCGTTCCCGTATCCCATTTCCATTAAAAATCTTGACAACTTCTTTTTCCTCGCTCCTCCATAATCTTCCGCAGAAGTGAAGTAAAGTTCTTTTTTAGCTCGGGTCATTGCCACATAGCAAAGCCTTCTTTCTTCCTGCAAATGCGCGTCGCCTGTTGGTTTTATGTCTTTAATTAAATCTTCTGGCAACTCAATTGATTCTCCTCGACTAATACAGGGAAATCTTTTGTCAACCATGTTAACAATAAAAACATATTTGAATTCCAAACCTTTGGCTCCGTGGATAGTCATCACCTTAACCATTTCAGGCCCTTGTTCAGGGTCAAATTCTAATTTTCCCTGCTCCCCGGATTCCTGCTCTAAAATTATTTCTTCCATAAAATTTTTTAATGTCGGGTCCAGCGCGCTTTGTTCAAATGTTTTGATTCTTTTATAAAATTGATTCAGTAAATCAATTTGCTCTTTGCCATTGCGAGAAAAATTTTGTTGCGAAAAATTATTGTCTTTTTCAATTAAATATCTCAAATAACCTGAATCCTCCAAAAAACTAATGAATAATTCGGAAACTGCTTTCTCCCTTGCCATTAAGCTGTGTTTTTTTATAATGCCTAAAATAAAAGTTATTTTTTCCCGGCCATAAAAAGAAATTCCCGGAACCAAAACAAGCTCTTGAATTGTCTCATAAAGCGATTTTGTTTTTTTGTGGCTATATTGCGTAAGTTTTATTATGTCTTCGTATGGAATTTTTAAAAATAATAGGTTTAAAATTCTGTAGACCGAAGGACTTTCGTGATAATTGTCTAAAAGTTTAAAATAAGAAATAACATCTAAAATACAGGGCTGGGAATAAAGCCCGCGGGAGGCCAAAAATTGATAAGGAATTTGCGCCCTTTCCAGCGCCTTGATAAATGGACTTGCCGCGTCATTCGCCCTGACTAAAATGGCAAAATCGCTGCAATTTGCTTTTTTGTCTTTTTTTAAAATTTCCAAAATTTTTTTAATTGTTTCCGCAACTTCTTGATTTAAAGTGTTGGCATGTATATGTTCTATCGCGCCGATTTCTTTTTTTTGAGCTATTAATTTTTTATTTATTTTACTTGCCCCCACGCCAAAACTTTTTGGCGTGAGCTCGTGAAGCGAGCTGGGGCTTGCGCATTCAAGCCGATCAGGATTGTTTGCTTTTATAAATTTGTACGCCAGATCAAGAATATTTTGCTGGGAACGATAATTTTTAATCAAAGAAATTTGTTTAGCTTTTGGAAAATCTTTATTAAATTGAATGATATTATTGAAAGACGCGCCGCGAAATTTATAGATGGACTGATCATCGTCCGCGCAAACAGTCAGATTATTGTTCGGCATGGCTAACATTTTTATCAATTCGTATTGCGCCCAGTTTGTGTCCTGAA
Organism: Patescibacteria group bacterium; assembly: GCA_018830365.1. Lineage (GTDB taxonomy): Bacteria > Patescibacteriota > Minisyncoccia > Minisyncoccales > CG1-02-41-26 > PFMI01. The sequence continues at coordinate 3,834 of JAHJSK010000055.1, forward strand.
ATTCATCAACCAAAATGTATTTAAATTTTTCTTGATATTTTTTCAAAATCAGCGGCCTTTCTCGGAATAGTTTTAAGCAATAGTTTATCAAGTCGCCAAAATCCAAACAGTTATTTTCCAAAAGCAATTTCTGATAAATATGATAAGCGTTAGCAACTTCAATAATCCTTTGTGTTTCATCTTTTTCCGGGCAATCATCTCTTGTTTTTAATTTATCAGCGTATTCCAAGTAATCCTTTGGCTCAATTCCCTGGTCCTTGCAATGAGAAAAATGGGAAATCAACGCTTGAATAAATTTTGTCGGATTTCCCAATGGCTTGTAATAATCAAGATCTAATTTGTCCAGATTTTGACGGAGCAAAAGCCATGCCCCGGTTTGGTCTAAAATTTTAAAATCAGCGGGCAAGCCAATATCCAAAGCATGCTCTTTTAAAGCCCTTTCGCAAAAAGAATGGAAAGTTAAAATCCACAAATCCGCGTAGCCCAATGGTAAAAGTTTGTCCACTCTTTCTTCCATTTCATTCGCGGCTTTGTCGGTAAAAGTAACAGCTAAAATTTCTTCGGGTTTCACCACGCCGTAGCTTTCAGCGGAGGCGGGCTTCACCACGCCTTTTTCAATTAAATAAACAATTCTTTGAGTAATAACTGTGGTTTTTCCTGTGCCAGCGCCGGCAACAATCAAAAGCGGTCCATTTTTATGGATCACGGCTTGTCTCTGCTCTTTGTTTAGTTTTGTTAAATCTAAGGACATGGAATATAGCTTGTAGCTTTTTAGCTTGTAGCTTTTATAAGGGAATTGCGAATAGGGTTGCAATTTATTCAAAATTCAAAATTCATAATTCATTTTTTAATCACACTTGATTATAGAGGGCATTAGCCCTATATAATCTGCGCTCACTCGGAAATGAAATTTTAATTTCATTTCGCTCACTCGCTTGATTATAATATCAAAAAAATAGCCCGCGTAAAAGAGACACGGGCCTGCCATTTCTAAATAGTTTTTATAAAAAAAGGATAGAAAGGAAAAAATCTTTCAATTTCAGATGTCGGAAACAATTGAGATAGTTCCTAATCTAAAATCTATAAATTTTTTTCAAACTCTCCTAGGTTGAGTTTTTCTGAACTCGTTCAAAAAAAACTCGATCCTTCACTTACCTAATTGGCAAAGACTTCCCCAATAAGCTCTTCATTCATATGCCTTAGAAATTCTGTCACTAATGTCTGGGGCATATTTTCGGCACTTGCCTCGCCTCGCTGGAGCTACGGCGAAGCGGCCTCGCCTCGCTGGAGCTACGGCGAAGCGGGTCGGGAAAGCAAAAACTTCGTTTTTTCTTTCCCCTCGCTACGTTTGAAAATAAACCATAAAAACGCCGTAGATAATAGCGAAATGATAACTCAATTTCAAAGAGCAATGGATCAAATGGCGATAAAATTGATAACAGCCCATAGCCCAGAAGCCAAAGGAAGGATAGAG
>JAHJSK010000011.1 GCA_018830365.1 Patescibacteria group bacterium
AATGAAAACTGTTGTTTTGACTGAACAAGGCATTGAAAAAATTGAAAAAATTTTGGGAATAAAAGATATTTATCAAGAAAAAGGAATTAAATTTTTGCATCATTTAGAGCAATCTTTGCGAGCCCAAGCCATAAATCCCGCAACTGGCCGCGCTTTGTTTGAGCGGGACAGGGACTATATTGTCAAAGCAGGAGAGGTGATTATTGTGGATGAGTTTACTGGTAGATTGATGCCGGGTAGGCGATGGTCTGGCGGATTACACCAAGCAATTGAGGCAAAAGAAGGCGTGGAAGTACAGCCAGAATCAAAAACATTGGCCACTATTACTTTTCAAAATTTATTTAGAATGTACGAGAAATTGGCTGGAATGACAGGCACTGCGGTTACTTCCGCGGAAGAATTTGAAAAGGTCTACAATCTTTCAGTGGCTATAATTCCCACCAACAAGCCCATTCTTAGAAAGAATCTGCCGGATAAAATTTACAAAACTGAAAACGGGAAATTCAAAGCCATTATTGAAGAAGTAAAAGAAAGAAAGCAAAAAGGCCAGCCAGTTTTAATCGGCACAAATTCTATTGATAAAAATGAATATCTGGCGAAATTATTTGATCGCGAAGGAATTAGGGTTCAGATTTTAAATGCCAAGCACCACGAAAAAGAAGGAGAGATTATTGCGCAAGCAGGCAGGCAAGGCGCGGTAACTGTGGCGACCAATATGGCTGGCAGAGGAGTGGATATTATTTTAGGCGGCAATCCTCCGGATATTCAGGAAGCAGAAAAAATAAGAGAGCTGGGAGGGTTGCATATTTTGGGAGTTCAGCGGCACGAAGCGAGAAGAATTGATAATCAATTGCAAGGCAGAGCGGGCAGGCAGGGAGATCCCGGCTCTTCCCAGTTTTTTATTTCTTTAGAAGACGAGTTGATGCGGCTTTTTGGCGGTGAGAAAATAAAAAATATAATGGATATGCTAAAAATTCCCGAAGACCAGCCAATTGAAACAAATATTATTTCCGGCGCCACAGAAAAAGCGCAGGAAAAGATTGAGGGTTTAAATTTTGACCTTCGCAAACATGTTTTGGAATACGATGATGTTGTTGCTCGTCACAGAAATAAAATTTATTCTCAAAGAAAGGAAATTTTAAAAAAGAATTATTTAGAACTCAAAGAATTGGTTTTGGAAATTGTCGCGAAAGAGTTTTTAAAAATAGTGGAAACGCATTTTGAGGAAGAAAAATTTGATTGGGGCTTCATTTTTGAAGAAATAAAAACCATTTTTCCCCTTACTATTGAATCTCAATCCCAATTAAAAAATTTTTCTGAACCGCAGAAAATTTTAAGTTATCTTAAAGATTTGGCGCAGGAGTTTTTTGCGCTTAAAGAAAAAAAAGATGGACAGGAAAACGAAGAAAAAATTTTACGATTTGCTTGTTTAAAAACTTTGGACTTTTTTTGGATGGAGCATTTGGACAATATGGAACACTTAAAAGACGCGGTTCAGCTGCAGGGATATGGCGGAAAAGATCCTTTGGTGGAATACAAAACAGAGAGCCATAAAATTTTCCAACAGCTTCAATCTCTAATTGATTCTCAAATCAGCCGCACGGTTTTTAAATTGAGCTTTACCCCCACACCAGAAAACTATGGGATAGGTCTATAGATTTTTGAAAAAGCTTTAGAATGGAAGTATGAAAAAAAATTACTTCACAATTTTAATAAAAGGGTTTATTGTGATTTTGTTTTTTCTTGGCATTTGGTCAATTTTAATTGAACCGAATATTATTAAAGTTGAAAAAATTTCCATAGAGATCAAAGCTCTGCCCGCTTCTTTTACTGGAGCAAAAATTGCGGTTTTAGCGGATCTCCATTCTAAATATTATGGAGCAAGAGAAAAAAAAGTTTTAAAAATTTTAAAAAAATTAAACCCGGATTTTATTTTTCTTGCTGGCGACATTGTTGATTGGAGTACTAAAAATTTAAAATCCTGTCAGGAATTTTGGAAGGACTTAGATAGAAATTATCATAATAAAATTTTTGCCGTGTATGGCAATCACGAACATTTAAACCCGCGATTCAAAACTTTCAACAAACTTTTAAGAGAAACAGAGATTGAGATTATCAATAATCAAGCAAGAAAAATTGAAAAAAATGAGGAATTTATTTATTTGCTCGGCGTGGACGACCCTCATTTGGGCTATGATGATTTAAGCAAAGCAATGGAAGAGATAGGTTCCGACGATGCAAGTCCTAAAATTTTATTAGCCCATCCCCCTGAAATTTTTAGAAAAGTGAAAACTTTTAACGAGGAAAAAATTATTAATAAAAAAATTGACTTGGTTTTGACTGGACATACTCATGGCGGCCAAATCAATATCCCCTTTTTTGTTGATTTTATTTTGCCTTTGAATTACGACTCGCATTACAAAGCGGGGTTTTTTAAAGAAAACTCAACTTATTTATATGTTAGTAGAGGCATTGGCAATAGCGGCTTGCCAATACGACTCAATTCTTTCCCAGAAATTACCTTGATAAAACTTGAATCAAATAATACGGAAATTAAAAAATTTTAGCAGCCATTAGCCATATCAATACAATGTCAACAGCCCGCGCTCATATTGTTTTTAAAAATTCAAAATAAAAACAAGAAATTTTTTCAATGTTTTTCCGTGTGGACATTACCTAAATATTTTGACAAAATACAGATTCCAAAGTATATTTGAACTTAATGAAAAACTTTTGGAGTTTGTTGATAATTATGATTAGAATAAACAGCTTAAAAAATTAAACTACAAAACGCCAGCTCAATGCTTAAAAGAAAAGAAAGGAATTGGTCTACAACATATCATAGCTAACAATTTACATTAATACTACCACATCATCGTTTATGGCGAGAATAGAATTTACAAGAAAGATTGTTTTTAATCAAGAGGGTAATTTTTTTGACGATCATCCAGTCAACAATGATTTTTACGAGCATAAATACTTAACGATCACTCCTTCTTTGCATGAAGAAAACCTATTGGATAAAACCAAGATAATCAAAAAAATTATCGGGTTTTTGATGGCAAAGCATGGCCTAAAACCGCAAAAGATAATAGATATTGGATCCGGATCAACTTTGATTTTGCGCAACACCTTGAAATTTCTCAGCTCACTGGGATACGAACATTGTTTCGGTTTAGCAATTGACCTTTCCACTTCGATTCTTCAATCATCTCTGTCTTATGAAAAAATCTGTAAATTAAGAGCAGATGCCTCAAGTTTGCCAGTTCAAGACAAATCATTCGATGTTTTACTTATGGTTGATCTTCTTGAACACACGAGGAATCCTTCTAAAGTAATTAAAGAAGCTTTAAGGGTTGCTACTTATGTGATTATTAAAACACCCATAGAATTGTCTCTTTACACACTATTTCGCGGTGGTCGCGCGCGATTATGTGAGTTGGAGAAAAAATACGGTCATATTCAACATTTCAATCGGCATCAATTAAAAGACTTGATAGGGTCTAATAGGGTGCTGTGGGAATCTTATGCCAAAATACCGGATAGGACATTCTTGATTGATCTGCTCCAATCTATTTTATTGAAATTTAAACTCCACGCCCTTTTCCGTGGTCTATTTGGAGGATTTATAATACTTGTCCTTACAAATAAAAACCCATAAAATATTAGAAATTTGCGTATGCAAAATGAAGTAAAAATTTTTGAAGAAAAAATAATATGGAATAAAAAAGAATTTTTTTGCGAGTATATAGATGGTCTAGACTTTTCAAACATTAAACCTATTACTCAAGTGCAAGCCCTCTGCTTTTTACCAAACAGAACATTTGTCATTTTTGAGGATATCAATGGAAACTATGGTCTGCCCGGCGGATCAATAGAAACTGGCGAATCACTGGAAAAAGCGCTCTTTCGGGAATTACAAGAAGAAGCGGCGGTGCAGCCAATCAAATACGGCCCACTCCTTTATCTAAGGATAACAAATCTTTCCAAAAAACCATTGGCCATTACCTATCAGGTGCGATATTGGGCCCTTGTAAAACTTCTTAATGAAAAGGTTTCAGATCCTGTTGGTAAAGCAATGCGCAGGCGCATTGTAAAAGAAAAAGAGTTGCTCAAATTGGTAAAGTGGGGTAAAAAGTTGAAAATATATCTCGAACAGATGAAAAAATTGCGGACGCAACAAATTGTGTCAACAAAATATTGATATATGAAAATTACAAAAAAAATTAGACCAAATAAATTTTTTGAATTATTAAAAAGTGTCCAGAAAAAATTTGGACCACCTTTATATTGTGAAGAATTGACTAAGGTGGACTGCTTTGTCAAGACAATAAAATTTGAATTTTAAGATATAAAATATAAATATTTAAACTATGTTTTTTCGACCTTTTGAATAAATAATTTTTTTTATTTAAACATTTTTTCCCTTTAAAAGTTAAAAGGT
>JAHJSK010000056.1 GCA_018830365.1 Patescibacteria group bacterium
CCCTTAATCACCTCATCTATTATACCATATTCTTTTGCTTGTTCCGCTGATAAATAAAAATCCCTGTCCGTGTCTTGTTCTATTTTTTTTAAAGACTGGCCCGTGTGCTTTACTAAAATTTGATTGAGTTTTTCTCTTGTTTTTAAAATCTGTTTTGCCATGATTTCCACTTCTGTTGCTTGTCCAGTAACGCCGCCAGCTACCTGATGCAAGAGAATTTCCGCATTAGGCAAAGCAAACCTTTTTCCGGGAGTTCCCGCGGCAAGCAAAGTTGCTCCCATAGAAGCGGCTGTGCCTACGCAAATAGTTGAAATATCGCAATCCACATGTTGCATTGTATCATAAATAGCCAAACCAGCTGTTACCACTCCTCCAGGGGTGTTAATATAAATTTGAATATCGCGAGCAGGATCCTTAGCGGCTAAAAACAAAATTTCCGCGATAACCAAATTCGCCAAACCATCGTCAATAGGGCCGGTTATAAAGACTACTCTTTCTTCCAAGAGCCGAGAAAAAATATCATAAGCTCTTTCTCCTCTTTGCGTTTTTTCAATTATTGTGGGGATTATACGCATAGAAATAAACTCAAAACTCAAATCGCAAAACTCAAAACAACAAATCAAAATTAAAAATTTAAAGTTAAACCTGTCCGCATTTCTACACAAAGCGTTGCAGGCGGACATAGCGATGCGGGCCTGCCTGCGGTAGGCAGGCGGGAGTTAAAAATTATGAATCAAGGATTTGGAAAACTTTTTCCATGAAAATAATATTTTTATAGTATTCCTTCAGCGCTTCCATGTCAATATTTTTGTTTTCCTTGGTAAAGGAAAAATTTTTTAAGAATTCATTTGCTCGCGACTCAATTCCCGACAATTCACACCACTTTCATTTCGGGCTCATATGTTGATTAGAAAATACTACATGGACAGGTTTTAACTGAAAAATAATTTAAAATTCATTCGCGATAAAGATTTATAAATTCTTCAATTGTTAATTCTGTTTGGATTATGATAGACTTTAAAGTTTTTGGAGCCAATTCTTTATTGTGACAGGGAATAACCACATGGAGATGCAATTTTGTTTTATGTCGCAAATTTGCATGACTGCCAGTTTGGTGATGAATATACACCCCAAACATTTGGGGGTATTAAACCAAATGTCTGGGGTGTATTTTCGGCACTTGCTCGGAAAAACAAAAACGAAATTTTTGTTTTTACTCGCTCCGTTTGAATATAAAAACCAACTCGCAAGAGAATTTTTAAAACTTTTTTTGAAGTCAGATGGGGTAATTTTGACATTAAACTTTAACAGCCAATCTTAATTGGGCTATTTCTCTTTCAAGAGGCACTCTTTCTTTGGCTTTTATTAAGCCAGCAACATAGCAATGTATGGCATCTTCAACCATTAAATGAGCATCTTCCAAATTTTTTCCTTCCGTAACTAATCCTGGTAAAGCAGGCACTGTAATGGTATAGCTTCCACCTTCATTAAGTTCAAAAATCGCAGTAAAATTATAAACTTTTTGTTTAATGCTTTTTTTTATCATATTTTAATTCTTTTCCAAATAAAAATTACAGCAACAACCGCAGCAATTTTGGTTTACCCCGTTAAATCCTACTGTAAGGATTATTTTAATGGGGTTGAATTTATAAACCCCACCCAAATGTCTGAGGTTTATAATAATTCTAAAAGTTTTTCTAAAGATAAATTAATTTTATTAAGAATATTTTTTAAAGTTCCTTTTCTTATAACTTTATGATTTGGAATAATCACAATTTCCTTTCCATAAATAGTCTTTCTTTTTAATTTAATATGACTTCCTTTTTGATTATAAATTTCAAAACCTAATCTTGTTAAAATTTTTATCAATTCTTTTGCTGAAAGAACTGGCAATTTAGGCATATTGTAATTTTTTTAATTTTTTTGTTTCTATTAAAACGGGAGCCATAAATTCTCTCTCAATAAAAAGGGGAATTTTTTCTTTTTCATCTTCTAAATACAATTCAATCGCCTCTTGAATATTTTTTGTAGCTTTTTCAAAAGTATCTCCCTGGGAATAACAACCGGGAAGAGAAGGAACGGAAGCGCAATATCCCCCATCCTTTTCTTTTTCAAAAACTACATTAAAAGTTAAAATTTCCTTAGTTTTACTTATAAATTTTTTGATCTTATGATTTTTCATGTTGTTTTTGAATTGTTATAGTCCCCAGATATTTTGAAGGGGTAGTTTATTAATTTTTTTGACTTTTCTAATTTCATTATGTTCTCCCAAAAATTTTTGTCAACCTTAATCGGCATGCTCGATGACAAGCAGGGATTTGTTTATTTATTTATGTATTGTTTTACGAGGCATTCCCAACGGGTTGACTCGTCGCGGCTTTTGACGGCCATTCTGTTATTGGCCCCAACTTCGCTATCCTTCCCCAATGCCAAGTATTGGGGCTTGCCGCGAATAGAGTCAATGTGACGGATCCTGAACTGGCTTGTCAATTTGCAATGGTTCAATTTGCCGCTCCCCTTCTGTTATCCTGACCACATCCTTATCTATTTTGCCAAATTCTTTGTAAGCGCTATTGTAGCAATTAACTATTGTTGAAATATTGCCACCTAATTTTTGCATATAATTATCAAAAACTCCCAAATGCTTGCTTAAAACTTCAACATTTTTCTTAATGTCTTTGGCTGACTCCTCTATTTTAAAAGCCCTTAAACCCTGTAAAATTGTCTGCAAAAAAGCGTAAAAAGAATTAGGAGAAACAATATGAACATTTTTTTCCCAAACAGCGTATTCCAGCAAATCCCTTGTGTTTGTTTTAACAACGCCCACTTCATTAACCATTAAATCATAATAAATCCCCTCCGCTGGAATAAACATTAAGGCAAAATCAAAAGTATTTTCTTCTGGTCTTATATATTTTGATGTTTCGTCAATTCGGTTTTTTAAATCCTGTTTAAAAAGTTTTTCCAGCTGTTCTTTTTTTGTATTGTCTTTTTCGCTTATAATTTTGTTATAATTTTCCAAAGAAAATTTAGAGTCAATCGGTATAATTTTTTCACCAATGAACAAAGCAGCGTCAACAATCTGTCCGTTTTTAAACTGGTACTGCATTTGAAATTGCTTAGGCGTAAAAGCGCTTTCTAAAAGTATTTTTAAAGAATACTCACCCAAAATCCCCCGCTGTTTAGGGTTTTTTAAAATATTTTCCAATGATTGCAGTTGTTCGGCAAAGCCAACCACTTGTTTGTTGGTCTCGTCTAATTGCGTTAATTTTATAGTAACATCTTGAATAAGACGATTGCTTTGTTTTAATTGCGCTTCTGCGTGCTGACGCGTTTCCGTTAATTGCGCTTGCAGGGTCTGGATATTTCTCTCTCTTGTTTCCTTTATTTCGCCTTTAATTTCCTCAAGATTTTGTTGAATTAAATTTAAGGATGTGTCGTCTTTTTTATCGCTTTTTAATTTTTCGGTTTCTCGCTTAATATAAAAAATTGAGAATCCCATGGCTCCCATAGCAATTAAAAAAACAATTAAAATAAAAATAAAATCAGACATACGATAAAATTTCAAATTTCAAATTTCAAATTTCAAATTTTTTATAACTCTCCCAATCTTGATCTTTCTAAAATTTCTTTTTCCACAATTGCCCTTGGCTTACTGTATTTTAATTTGGACAAATTTTTAATTGAGGATACCATTTCTATATTTTCTTGTTGTGGTGGAGTGGTTTTGATTTTAAACGGAGAAGAAATAGTGTTTTTCATCATCATTTTAATAATAAGTTGAAAATTATCTATATTCAATAAATCGTATTTGGAAAATTCCGGTTCAAATTGTTTTTCTAAAAATTCCGCGTCATCAGCTCCCACGCGAAAAGCGCCAATACTACCCACATTGCCGATCACAGCGTTTCTAATTTCCTCAGTAAGTTGCGGAATAAATTGGTGAGACAAAATTAAATTTAAACGATACTTTCTCGCTTCTGACAAAATAGTGGCAATGCTATTGGTGGTAAAATTTTGAAATTCGTCAATGTATAAATAAAAATCTTTTCTTTGATCCTGCGGAATCCCCCCTCGCTTCATTGCGGCAATTTGCATTTTTGAGACCAAAATTAATCCCAAAAGAGAACTGTTCATTTCACCTGTCAAACCCTTAGAAAGATTAGCCAAAAATATCTTGCCCTCATTCATTATGTTCGCCAAATTAAATCCAGACCGGGACTGACCAATAATGTTCCTCATCATTTCATTTTCCACAAACCGTCCGACTTTAGAAACCACATAACCCAGCATATCAGAGCGGGTCGCGCCAGTTGTTTGTGCCCATTCTTTTTGCCAAAAACTTTTCACCAAAAAATCAGTGACATTGCTTAATCGATTTTCCATAAAATGATTGTCCGTGAAAATTCTGGGAATTTCCACCAATGTTCCCTGATTTTCCTTGTCTGCCATCAATGCCAACATAGCGTTTCTCATATAATGCTCAAACATTGGCCCTGTTATTTCAGGAGGAAAAAGTTTAGAAAAAATAGTAATCATTTCAGAAACAGCAAAATCCTTTTGGTCCAAAGTGTCCCATTCCAACATATTCAAACCGCAAGGATGTTCAATGTCAAATGGCTCAAAAAGAACCACATCCTCTATTCTGTGTTTTGGGATATTCGCAAGAGTGGCTTCAATAAGGTCCCCGTGAGGGTCAATGACCCCCACTCCTTCTCCGTTTTCTATGTCTTGGCGAATCATTTCCTGCAGTAAAGAGCTTTTACCAGTGCCGGTTTGTCCTAAAATGTAGAAATGGCGACGCCTGTCATCCCGGGAGGCAAAATAAACAGGCCTTTGTTCTCCGCGAAAAACCGACTTGCCGAGCAAAATTGAACCTTCGGAAACAAGTCCTGTTGGCGGCGCGGCTTCTTTGGTTTTTGTCCATTTAATGTGCGGGGACTCAATATAAAAAAACGGAAAATGATAAATACTCGCCAATTCCTCAAGGTTTAAAACAATTCTTTCGTTTTTATTGAAATTTCTGAAACTAAAATTATAAATAAGTTTTTTCAAACGGCCTTTTTTATCTTCAATCGGCGCTAATTCATTAAAAGTAGAAGTAAATTGCGAAAAAGAATTTTGCAGATGATAGACGATTTCTTCCGCTCTTTCTTTGATTTGAGCTGCGGCCACTAATCTGATATTGGCTTCCATTAAAGGTTTTTGCAGTTTTAATTGAATTGCCTGTGTAGTTGATTCTTCATAGGAACTTGGCAATGGTTTTTCCAATCCCCCATCTTCTTTTTTTTTGCCTGACAAAATTTCAAAAATAAAATCCAAAAATTTTAAAAATGAAATCCTGTCAACTTTGGCAAGCGCTGATTTGGAGGATTTCCCTTGTTTCATTTCTGAAATAACCGCCTCTCCCCTCCCCTTTATTCCCTTGTAGGAAAATGGCCTTAAAATTATTTGAATAGCCGCTCCTTCATTAGAAGCAATCTTGCTTAAACTATTAGTAATTGTAGACAAGGGATCGCCTTCTAAATTTTTATAAGTATTCAAGGGAAAATAAACTGGTTTTTTCAACATTAAATGAACAGCAAATGTTTCTCCGTTCGGTTCAAAAATAGTGTAATCCTGCGGAATTTTTTCTATTATTGCTCCCGAATAAACGCCCTGAATAATTTTTTCCAAATTGCTTTCCATTTTAACCGGAACAGCTATGTAAAATGAAATATCTTCCCCACCAATTTCCGAGGCAATTTCCAAAGCCACGCACGGCTTGACTGGAAAAAAGCCTTTTTGGGGCAAGCGAAGAAAATTAGAATAAATTTGCTCCACCATTCCTATTAAAGATTTTATGTCCTGCTTTTCTCCCTCTTCTTTTTTTTCATGTTTCGGCATTCTTACCAAAAAAAGAGACATACCCAAACTTTCTAAAATATTTTTTTTATTCTGTGATTTAAAAAAGAAAAAAATACCTCCGCTTATAATAAATAAAAAAATAATTAATATTATGGAAAGAAAAAAAGAATTCATAGATAAAAGTTTCTAAATATTTTCCGAGTTTTTGGCCTTTGATTTTTCATTATTTTTCGATTTTTTGAGTTATCCACAATTGACATTTTTTATTGATTTGCTAATATGAAAGCACTAAACATGGGGTGGATTCTATATGAGTCCGCCCTATTTATTTTTTCTCTTCTAACTTCAAGCGATATTTCAGATACTCAAAATCTCTAAAATTCGCGCCGGCAAACTGGCGAATTTCTTTAGCGGTTCTTGGCGCCCGCGCCAAAATAATAACTTCTTTACCCTGTTCTTTTAAATATTTAAAAACAGGCAGGAAATCGCCGTCTCCGGAAAGCACAACCACTCTATTAAAATTTTCTTTTTCTTTCATCAAGTAAAATGTCATTTCAACATCGCAATTTGCTTTTCGTTTGCTTGTCCCGTCATCTTGTTCATAAAGTTTTACCGGTTTCAAGTATAACTCATAACCAAATTCTTTAAGTTTTAAATAAAAACGAACTCGCTGTAAATGGCGGGTAATTAAAACAAGTTCAGCTTCATTTAATTTATTGGCTCCATTTTTAACTAAATTAACCAGATATTTTTCAAGCTCATTTATAGACACGGTATGATTGTTTAAATAATCGTATTTAAAATTATGAATTTCAACGCCGCCAAAATAAAGCGCGTTGGAAATTTTATATTTCTCTTTTAAATATTTCAGCAGTTTTTGATAATCTATTTTCCATCCTAAGCTTTTTTCTCCGCCGTAAAATAGATTTGATGCATCTATAAATGCATATGTTTTTTTGTTGTAATCCATAATTTATTTTCAAAACCGTGGCTGTGAATCCGTGGCGCGGGGTTTATATTGTAAATTTTTTGTACATGCCTTCTTTAACTAAAATATCGTGGAAAAGGTCTATTAAATAAGGGTCTTTTGTTTCCTTGGCTATTTTTATTGCAAAGGAAATTCCTTTGGTTTGTGCTAAATCTAAAAGATTGCTTATTTTCCTCTGTATGGTTTGCCCTTGCATTTTTTCCGCTTTTTTCAAAACATCCATCTCTGTTGACGCAGGCAATTTTATTTTTTCAATTTCCTCTTTCAATTTTTCTCGCTCTTCTTTTTCTGTCTCGGTTAATTCTTTTCTTTCCAAAATTTCTTTACCTTCCTTGCCTACGGGAAACCATTCCTTGATTATTTTTTCACTTGTCTCCCTTGATTTTATTTCTGGCAATCCTTCTTTTTTATTATTTTTATTATTTAAAAAATCAACCATATATTTATGTTGGCGTGTTTTAAAAATGCGCATTAAAAATGTTCGCGTAGATAAATTTTAACAAATTTTAATTTCAGAAGCAAATTTTAAGTTTTACAAAAATTCGCTTTTAAATTCGTTATTTAGCTCTTCGTTGATTTTGATAATACTGAATCAAAAACCATGCCCCGTAGTGAAGGCGAAGCGTTCTACTACTGGGGTCTTTGAGCCCCCACACCAAAATTTGGTGAGGGGGTAAATTTTGATTTTTTATATTCTCCAGACATTGATTTATGCAATACGCTCTCAAACAATTCCTTCAATTTCGTGCGTTGGGCGAGGAGTTTGATTTTATAATCCTGAACCGCGGAAAGTTTGGCAACGATTTGCTGTTGGGTTTTAAGGGGTGGAATAATAAGTTTTTTGATTTTTAATAATTTGAAATGCCTGCTATATCCTAAATTATTAATCTTCAGATTTAACATTAAGAAATAGAAAAACTTTGGAAAAAACTTGGCGTTGGGAATTATAATTTGAGTCCCATCAGCCCCTATCGCAAAGTTGAAATCTACATATTTAAAAATTCGAGTGTGGTCACCAAAAATAATTACAGGGGAATCAATTTTATATACCGCATCCTCATTATCTATATAGCCAACAATAAATTTATCGCTTTGATCGATTATCGGAAATTTTCCAACGCTCTGATATTTTTCTCTAGGAATGCCTTTAATTTTTAGCGGATTTTTCTCGATGCAGTTTATAAACTTATTTTCTTCCCAATCCCTACCGGCCGGATTTAACTCCTTATGCAAGAGCGACTGGAAAAGCTCATCGGTTTTTTGAATAAGACCATCGTTTAATTTCTGTGCCTCGGCGATTTTATCCAACCGCTCAACGATCTGTTTTTGAATTGCGAGAGGCGGAACTGGTATCTCAAAATTTCTTAAATTACTTCCTTTAATTGCAGAGAATGTGCTTCCAGTTGAAAGTTTAGACCAATTATTTTCATTTTTCTTCATGAAATAAAACAGAAACATTTGATTCATAATGTTCTTTTTTGCACGGAGAGCTCCAAGGCCACGACCAACACATGATTTTTCTTTCGCCAAATTTATATTGCCCACTGGCGCACGAACAGACATTAAAACATCATTTGCTTCTGCAATACGGCTTGGAGACGAACAATACTTAACAGGAGTGGGGTAAATCTCGCCAAATTCAGCCTTGCCTTGAAAAAATGGCAAACCCTCACCACACTCGTTATAACTTGAAGATGGTGGCGATTGCCCCATAACAACGTCAACAACTTCTCCTAATTTTTTTGTTGGGTAAGACATGTTAATTGCTTATAAATGTTCCTACTTAAATTCCCCGAATAAAATGACTATATTATGCGGCTTTTTGCCATTGCTTATAAATGCTTCTAAAAAGCCAGGGTATAAAAAACATTGACTGAGGCCCCGTGAGATTCGATAACCCCCATATCTTTTAACTCTCTCAAGTCATAGTTTATGGTCGCTCTAGGCACCCTTCTTAATACTTTTTCGCAATCTTGAGCGGTTAATTTTCCTTTTATAAGTAGCGCATCAATGATCTTCATCTGTCGCTGATTAAGGTCGCGATATTTATCACCAAGAAGGATGACCTCAAAACTATTTACAAGATTACGAAAAAGCGGAGATGGCAAATTCCATTCCTCCATTTTTTTTAAAACAATATCAATGCCTCTCCCATATTCTTCCAAATAATCTAAGTCCTTAAGGCGGCCAGCGATCATAGAATTACGGCTAAATTGTGCATCTTTGATGTTTTCTACCGTGACACCGGGCGGCAACGATCCGGGGTTTAGGATTTCAATCCGATCATTGAAAATTTTAACTTGGGCATAGGTCTCAATTATTTTGTAATCGCGGTGAATAACAGAGTTAGCAATAAGCTCGCGTATTGCCGCTTCAGGATACTCAAACCTTTCAATTCTTTTTGTTCCAACAATCTCTGCCATCTTCCTAATGTTCTTCAAAACAAATCTGTAAGAATCGTCGATTTGAACATCAAGGGTTCCTTTTATATCCGTGTTATCAATAATTTCACTTGCCGCATTATTACCTGCATAGCGCACGCAACGAACCAAATATCTTTCATAGGGGGTTCTATCTTGAGGTGGGTCGTGTGCAAAAACAAGATAACCGCCTACAGTTGGTTTAAATTCTCCACCGAAATTTGCAACGATACCAAGATTTTGAAGCAGATTATCATCAATGCGTGCATCAGCACCTCTTTTAACGTCCATTTCGCGCTTCGTAAGCAGGTGTAAAATTTTTGGTTCTGACAAATCTGCGCGCGAAATATTTACGGCCTCGGATAGATCAAATTGAAATTCTTTTGAAGTTGCCACATAAGTTCTAAATTCGTTATCTGTAATGCGGCGGTTCGAATTTGCCTCTCTGATATAAGCACCGTTTGGTAAACCAACGGGTTTGTAGTAGCAAGGCATGTGGTCTTTCGGGCATTCCGGTACATAAACAGCGAGAATTGTTTGGTTTTCGTAATTTATGACATGATATTCGGGGCGAAGAACGAAGCTCATCTTATCGTTGAAATACTCGGTAAGTTTTCTTTGCATCAAATCTAAGTTTTCGCATCCCTCGACAGCATTTCTTTCTTGGATGACCCCAAACACTATAAGACCGCCCCCTCTTCGATTTGCGAAAGCAGAAATCGCCTTCCAAATGTCGTTTGGGATATTGGTTCTTGCGGTCTTGAATTCTAAATCCGGCAATTCGGTTGCGAGAGTAAGTCCATATTTTATTTTTTCGATAATTTGTTGGTCTGTCATAATAGTTTTTTAATTTCGCCCAATGCCTTCTCAAGTTTTTTTTCTTCTATCAGGACTTACGCACATTGAAAAAATAGCGTAGAATAAGGCAAAAGGTCGATTTTTGAAATAAAACTAGAAAAATATGTTCTTTTTGCCTAAAAATGCTATCAATTACATTAAAGGTTTGCTGTGCGTCTTTGAAAACGCAA